>JBDQLO010000063.1:0-5481 GCA_040262735.1 Fluviibacter sp. | reverse complement strand
TGGCGCGATCAGGATCAAACAGATAATCGGCGAGCGGCGCACCCCTGGCTAACAAACGGTCTGCAAAGCGCGGACGAATGCCCGTTGCCCTGAAACGACCGAGCACCGTGCCGTCGGGCGCGACGCCGGTCTGTTCAAACCGGAAGATCTCCTGAAGGGTGATCATGTCGCCCTCCATGCCCGTCACTTCCTGGATGCTCGTGATTTTGCGGCGGCCATCGCTGAGACGGGCAGATTGGATAATCACCGAAAACGCCGAAACCACCTGTTGGCGAAGTGCTTTCTGCTCGACCACCAGACCCGCCAGACCGATCATGTTTTCAAGCCGCGTCAGCGAATCCCGAGCCGTATTCGCATGAATCGTTGTCAAAGAGCCCTCATGCCCCGTATTCATGGCTTGCAGCATATCGAGCACCTCGGCGCCACGAACCTCACCGATCACAATCCGATCCGGACGCATCCGCAGGGTATTGCGGACGAGATCACGCTGGTTGATGCCGCCCTTGCCTTCTAGATTGGCCGGGCGTGTTTCTAGACGAACGACATGCGGTTGCTGCAAACGGAGTTCGGCCGCATCTTCAATAGTGATGATCCGCTCGTTATCGGGAATAAATCCCGACATAATGTTGAGCAAGGTTGTTTTACCGCTACCCGTGCCGCCCGAAACCAGAATATTGGTTTTAGCTTTGACCAGTGCGGCAATGATCAGCGCCATCTCTTCAGTCAGGCTCCCGTAGCCGATGAGATTGGACATGGTGAGCGGTACTTCAGAAAAGCGACGGATCGAGAGCACCGGCCCATCCAATGCCAGAGGCGGGATGATCGCATTCACGCGGGAGCCATCGGGTAACCGGGCATCGACCATGGGGCTTGATTCGTCAATGCGCCGGCCAACACGCGAAACGATCTTTTCAATGATCTTGAGCAAATGCACGTCATCGTCAAACCGCACGGGAACCTTTACCAGGCGCCCTTTTCGCTCGACATAGACCGTCGAATAATTATTAACAAGAATATCCGAAATGCTGTGATCTGACAGCAACTGCTCAAGCGGTCCCAACCCGACAATTTCATTCTGAATTTCAGCGACCAGACGCGTCAGGTCGGCGTCGTTTATCAACAGATGATCTTCAGCAATGATCTGTTCGATACTGGTTTTTAGTTTGCTGTGCAGCTCCGAGGCCGACATGCCTTCAATTGCAGCAAGATCAAGGCGTTCTAGTAGCCGCGTATGGAGTTGCTGTTTAAATGGATGTGCCACAGCCGCATGTTCCGCCAGCTGCGCCGAAGAGTTCTCATAATCGACCAGATGGGAAGTCGTTGTTTCCTGGAGGGTGTCACGCAGCGACATATCTGCCTCACTTTTTAGCCGAACAATTTATTGAACAAACTTTGTTTGTGCAATGGCAGTACCACGCCACTCAGGTCCTTGGCCATCTCCCGTAGGCTTGTTGAAATCGGACTTTCGGCCGAGACTTTGAGAATAGGGAGGCCTGTGTTTGACGATTCACCGGCATGAATAAAATCGTTGGGAATCAAGCGGTCGATTTTCTTCTGGATCACTTCTTCCATACGGCTCATCGACAGAGAGAGCGTCTGATCCGTCCGGTTCAGGAGTACGCCGACCTTATGGGCATCGTAGCCCAGCATGCTGAACAGGTGCAGCAGATTACCCATCGCACGCAGATAGGGCACCATCGGTTGCATGACTGGAAACACTCGGTCAGAGCGATCGAGCGCCTTCATCGACAGCGCATCGAGGGTTAGTGGCAAATCCACAATCACGAAATCGTAGTCCTGAATCGCAACAGTTAATAGATTGTCAATGTGTTGCGGTTGTATACCAGCCGCTTTTTCTGGGCTTTCGGGTGCCTGCAACAAAAAATAATCCGGGGTGATCTGCAATGATGCCGTTGCTACGACCGTGGAATCCATACCCGACTGCTTCACGATATCGGCCAGCGTGCTGTGCGATATCGTGTCGGTCAGGTAAAACGATGCGTCACCATATTGCATGTGCAGATCAATCAGCAGCACCTTCTGATGACACTCGGTCGCCAGCGCATAACCGAGATTGGCGGCAATAAAGGTCGCACCCGCCCCGCCTTTACAGGAAATAAAGCTCAGGATCTTGCCGCGCGGACGATAAGACGATGAAATATAGTGTCTAGACCGAATACGCTCGATGGAATCACGTAATGCCCCAGCGGAAAGCGGCAAATTCAGCACCTCTGTTACTCCTGCCCGCATCAGCTCGAGCAGTTCCGCTTCACTACGCTTGCCGCAAAGATAAAGAACGGCCGGATTCGCATGCTTTTGGGTACAGCTGGCGATGAGCCTTAGGTCATCTGCCTCGACGGTTTCTGAATCGAGAATCAGAATATTGGTCGAAAACAGATCTACCCGCTCAAGATGAATCTCACGCTCACGCCTTTGAAGAAACACAAACTGGTCGTCTCCCGGACTTCTTTCCAGAATCTCCTGGAGTTCGTGCAGGCGCTCGGGCGTGCTGGCAATGACGGCGATTTTCATGAAGAGAATAAAATCAGGGCGTGCCGCCTGTCGATGCGTTGTTGATGTTCACCAGGCTAGGTGTCGTGGCGGTGACAGACTTGGCATCGAAACTCTTTTGATAGTTATCCACCGACTTCTTGGCCGCCACCCCATCCATGCCCTGTTGAGATGGCTGCTTTACTTGCGGTGCATTGGGATTAGCAATCTGGGATCGAATGGCGCTATTCACACTCGAACCGAGATTGGGATCTGCGTCCCAGTACGATTGGCAAGCAGTTAAGCCCCAAACCGCTGCGCAGCAAGCCATCGCAAGGCATACACGTTGATACACGTCCATCATGGTGCAGCCTTTTCCGGGGATTGGTTTGAAACATCCGCAGTCGCCGGCTTCGAACCTTCCATCTTGCCCTGCAGGAAAAATTCGCTCGGACTTGGCGGCGTAAATTTATCCGTCGGCAATTGCGGCGGGCGATTCAACGGCTGGACAATGCGCGGCGTCACAATAATCAGTAACTCGGTCCGCCCGGCGCTATAAGAACTGCTTCTAAACAGTGCACCGATAATCGGGATATTGGCCAGCCCCGGGAAGGCGCTAATGACCTCTTCCGTTTTATTCTTGATGAGGCCACCAATCGCAAAGCTCTGACCATCATAGAGTTGCACCGTGGTCGATGCCTGACGCGTAATGATATTCGGCATCACCATGGTCGCCCCCCCCGCCACGACAGGAATCCCCTGTTGGCTCACTTCGGACACCTCCGGTTGTACGCGCAGATTAATCCGCCCGCCATTGAGTACCGTTGGGGTAAATTTGATGCCCACCCCATAAGGCTCTTCTTGCAAGGTGATCACCGAGCTACCGCCGACCGCATTGGATTGCGGCACAGGGATGAACACCTTGCCACCCGCTAGAAACCGCCCTTCTTGGCCGCTAATGGCCATAATATTCGGCTCGGCCAGAATGGTCATGGCACCCGAGGTGATCTGCGCCTGCAACCAGGCGTTCGTACTACCGAATTGACCAGCGGCATTGGTACTGAGCCCTGACACGGGAGAGGTTGCCCCCATGGTGGCACCGCCAATCGCCGCAAAGGCGAAATCGGTGCCGCTAACGTTCAGCCCCAGTTTATCGAGCACATCTTTGTTCACTTCGGCGATTTTGACTTCAATCAACACCTGCGGCAGATGATCTGTCGACAACATATTCATGACTTTTTTACCGCTGTATTCTTCGGCAATCTGGATCGCCTGCTGTACTTTCACTGCATCACTCATCTGGCCACTCAACACCAGCGATTCGCCGGCGGCAGTCACACGCAGTTGCTTCTGATCAGGCATGAGTTGCTTGAACAAGGCTTGCACGGCTGCGGTATCAGCTCCCACCATGACATCGATGGCCGTGGCCTTGTCGCCGGCGTGCCAGACGAGCACATTGGTCGAACCCGTCTTCTTGCCTAACAGATATATTTCCTGAGGGCTGACCACCATCACATCGGCCACGGCCGGATCGCCGATCGAAATCCGGGAGACCGGTTCCTTGAATTTGTAGACGCGCGATTTACCCGCCACGAGCGCAATCGATACCGAGCGCGCACCCGCGCCCTGCGCTGATATCGTTGAGTCCGCTGGTGCCGGTGTCGGTGCCGCCGCAATGGAAAACGTTGCGAGTGAGAGCATTAGCCCTACGCAGCACCCTGCCGCGAGTTGCATCAAGCGGCGATGCGTTCTCATTGGGCAAACCCCGTTTCTACGCGTCGCGACGTACCGCGGATCACTTCCACAACCGGTTGACCACTTTGTGTCTCTGTCGACCCGGCCTGGGTCAGGCCAAAATCACCCTTGCGCGCGCCACTACTGCTCCCCGGCAAGCCATCCTCCTGGCTACGGAGCGCCAACGACAGCGTGCCGACCGCGCGGGCAACATCGATCTTTTCAGCTTGCTGGGGCGTCACTTCCAGCGTTACGGCTTTGCCAACCCGCCCCTTGGTTTCGTCCTTGACCGAACGATCCTGATCGACCGCAAGCACCAGTACCCGTTGCAGTACGATCTTGGAGGTGGCTTGACCGCTATCGTCCTTGGTACTGAGTAATACATCCACGTAATTACCGGGAAAAGCAAAACCCGCCACGCCAGCCACTTCATTCACAGGGATCGTGACCGCTCGCATGCCCGGGGTAATCACGGCAGCAAGGCTCCCGCCCGCGCCCGTGTGAAGCAACGCTCGCTCCAACACCAGTTCGTTTTCAGCAATAGCTGCACGGGTGACTCGACCAACCAGCTTGTCAACCGAACGCTCTGCGCCATGCGGGACGCTGGCAGCCGGCCAAGAGATGAGTTTAATGTACTCTGGCCGAAGACTGACGCCAGCCTCTATAGGCTGAGCAGCAACGACCACTTGTTCAAAGCTCGAGGCATTGTATGACCGCAGCCAAAGTGCTGAAATCAGAACCGTCAAAACACCGACGGTAACTGAAACCACCAATACCCACGATGCCCTAACCATATTGATGAATATCAGGCGGGTGGCGCTAATCTGGTAATGATGTCACCAATCAATGTACCAATAGCCGTTGCGATACCGCTAACGTCGAAAGCGACCAATATCACGAGCACAACCGCAGCCAGAAGCAGTGCATACTCAATCATCGTTACGCCGCGTTCATTTATTCTTGTAAATTTTATTAAGTTCATTATTGACCCTTTCGCAGTTATTACCATTGCATTAAAGCATATTTTTAACGCAATACCGTCACGTTAGAAAGGCTATTTAAGCTAAAACTTGACCACCCAAGGGCAAAAGGCACATAAAGATAACTTGCCGATACGCTGACTGTACTACCGGACCGGTTATCCGGTGTCCAACTGATTTGCACATCGCTGGTTGAGAGTTGTAATCCCACTGCCGCATCAACGACTTTTTGTTTTATCAGCGGATCGACCTCTGCAATGGATCTTGGCCCTGGCGG
>JBDQLO010000062.1:0-5606 GCA_040262735.1 Fluviibacter sp. | reverse complement strand
GATGGTGCCGCCCACTGCACCGTCTGGCCCCGTTGCGCGAAACCCTGTCCAGTCGACATCGACTTTGGCGATGTCACCATCGCGATGCGGAACCTGCTGCGCAAACAGGGTAAGCAGAAATTCAACCCGGGTACCGCAGCGGCCATGGCGTTTCTGACGATCAAGGATCCAATGTTCATCAAAGGGATCCGCGAGGTCATGATCCGTTTTGGTTACGCAGCACAAAACAAGCTGTATCAGCTTGGCAAATCGCTACACCTGATTCAGAACCAGGTAAAACACCCGCCGGCCACTTTGCATAAGCCCACGGTTCGTACGCAGATTATTAACTTCATCAACAAGCCTATGCCGGGCAAACTTCCCAAGCGAACTGCCCGGGCATTACTCGACATCGAAGACGACAAGGTCATTCCGGTCATTCGTAATCCAAAACTCAGCGCCGAGGAGTCGGAAGCCGTCTTCTATTTCCCGGGTTGCGGATCAGAGCGTCTGTTTTCACAGGTCGGTCTAGCCACACAAGCCATGCTCTATGAGGTCGGCGCCACCACGGTCCTACCTCCGGGCTACCTGTGTTGCGGCTACCCGCAAACCTCGGCCGGTCAAGAGGATAAGGGACAACGTATCACGACCGACAACCGTGTGCTGTTCCATCGTGTCGCCAATACATTGAACTACCTCGATATCAAAACCGTCATCGTCTCCTGCGGTACCTGCATGGATCAACTGCAGAAGTATGAATTCGAACGTATTTTCCCGGGATGCCGTCTGCTCGATATTCACGAGTACCTGATGGAGAAGGGCGTCAAGCTCGATGGCGTTGATGGTGTACGCTACATGTATCACGACCCCTGCCACACCCCCATGAAAACCTACGAGCCACTCAAGGTCACCAGTGAATTGATGGGCACTAGCGTGCCGCTCAATGATCGTTGTTGTGGCGAATCGGGTACGCTGGCCGTGACACGACCGGACATTTCAACCCAGGTGCGATTCCGTAAACAGGAAGAAATGGAACAGGGTGCCAACGCGCTTCGCGCCGATGGCTTTAAGGGCCAGGTGAAAGTACTGACCTCCTGCCCATCATGCCTGCAAGGTCTGTCGCGCTTCCGTGATGATGCCGGCACCGATGCTGACTACATCGTTGTCGAACTCGCCAAGAATATTCTGGGCGAGAACTGGATGGCCGACTACGTTCAGCGCGCAAACACCGGCAGCATTGAACGGGTTCTGCTCTAAGTCATTCTGACGGCCACAAAACGGGCTCCCCGACTCAACTCGGGGCAGCCCGTTTTTATTCGTTGTACCGATCAATCGAGAATGTAGTTGGCATTCGGTTTGGGCACCGCAGGAAGCGGATGATCGCCGTTCATTTCCCGTAAATTGATTTCGATCGTTGTGCAAATCGCATTGAGCGCCAGATCGTTTGGCTGGTTGCCAAAGGGCTCTTCGATCTCCTCGGCAACGATCTCCATCGACAAAAACGTGTATGACACAAAGACCGTCACGAGCGGCGTCAGGTAACGCAGGTCGTCAACCAGCGCAAAGGGCAGCATGGTGCAAAACAGGTAAACCGTGCGTTTGAGTATCAAGCCATAGGCAAAGGGAATGGGCGTATTGGCAATCCGCTCTGTCGCGCCCTGAATGTGCGCCATTTCGTCGAGCTGTTTGTTGATCATGGCCAATACGATATCGCTGATCTTTCCGTCGCGATATTTCTCGCCAAGCCACGCACCCAACAGCTGGAGAATTCGGTTGGTTCGCACGGGGCTTTGCATCACCTGGACATAGAGCCCCTCGGGCAAGAGTCGCTTCATATCGGCAGTGGCATCCGTGCCGCGGAGCTGATGATTCAGGCTCCAGGCAAACGCCAGTGCCAGGCGCGTGGCGAAGTGTGCATCGGCATCATCGGTCATCACGCTTTTAATCTGACGCAACATTGATCGCTCGGTGATGAGCAACGAGCCCCACAGGCAACGGGCTTCATTAAACCGCGCATAACTGGCATTTGTGCGAAACCCGAGGAAGATCGCGATGGAAATGCCTAGCAGGCTGAAAGGTGCGGTCGTCAAATGAATGCCCAGCCCATCGTACATGGGCAGCGCGATGACGGCGATGATGGCTATGACTAGATTCAGCGCGAGCCGATCCAAAATGTTTTTGAGTACCGAACCACGCCAGATAAATAAAGTCGGAAACCAGTGCTGCGCGGGTCGGACAATCATGGGGTCGATGTGCGCTTATTGGACCGACTAAAGGTCGGTCAGGCTGACGCCCTGTTTTTTGGCCAATTCCTGAAAACTGGCAAAGACGCTACGCTTACGACGCTCGGCCTCTTCGGCATCGTTCTCAAGCGCCTCGCGGCGACGAATTTCTTCAGGCAGAATTATGAGCAATCGCTCAAGTTCGTCGGTAGTAAAAACTTGTAGATCCATAGTTGTGTTATTTAGGAGGGTACGGACGAAGTATAGCGAGCCGTGCCCAATTCCGCGAATGGCAAAATGGTTATGCGTGATCGCGGGTTTTTGACCAGCCCCCCCCCCGCTGGAGCCCAGTCTGGGCGCGGCTTTGACAAAGCAACGCTATACTGGGGCCTCTAACGCATCAAAACAGGCTTCCGCATACCATGACCTCACCATGCCCACTCTGTGCGCCCACAGGCGAAAAAGTTGTTTATCTATCTGATTTGTATAGGATTATTGCCGTCAATGACCCGAATTGGCCCGGTTTTTGTCGAGTGATCGTCAATACCCACAGCAAAGAGATGACGGACCTCACCACAGCGGATCGAACGGCCATCATGGAAGCGGTTTACGCTACCGAAGATATTTTGCGCGATCTTATGCAACCCGACAAAATTAATCTGGCCAGTTTAGGCAATGTCGTCCCCCATGTTCATTGGCATGTCATCCCTCGGTGGGAAAATGATTCCCACTTTCCGGACCCGATCTGGGCCAATACAAAACGCACCTGGTCTGATAAACCCACGGTTGATCACCAGGAAATCGCTCAACGGCTTAAGACGCGCCTGGGTTAGCCCTCTTCAGTGCATCACAAGACGCCCGGTGTTCCACGTGAAACATAGGGCTGGATCGTTTCTGGATTTCCACTGGCAGAATCAAGCGTTGCTTGTGGAGACACCCGGCAACTGGCATGACAATATGGCCTGACGCACCGCGTCGATGGCCTTGGGACGGGGGAAGGTCGCTCGCCAGGCAAGGCCGACTGTGCGCCCGATTCCGGCTGCTGGGGCCATCTGGGAAGCTTTGGCGTCAAAAGGCAAAACTTTAACCATGGGCTCGCGACCAACCAGCGGGTCCGCGGCAGAGCTCGGCATCACGGCGATACCGGCACCGCTGGCGACCATATGGCGAATAGTCTCCAGGGAGCTACCCTCCAGAGACCCCGACAGACCCTCGGCCCGCTGTAGACGGGGGCAGGCCTCGAGTACCTGCTCGCGGAAGCAGTTACCGCTTCCTAACAACAACAGATGCTCACCCTCCAACTCGTCGTTTTTGATCGAATTGCGCATTGCCCACGGATGCGCAGCAGGCACCACCACACGGAACGGCTCCTCATAAACCGCCTGGCTCACCACGCCCGGGACGGCGATGGGCAGCGCCAGCACAAGAACATCCAGCTCGCCATCCTTAAGCGCGGGCAACAAATTTGCAGTGAAATCTTCCCGTAAAAAGAGCGGCATCTCCGGTGCCAAACGATGTAGCACGGGTATTAATGCAGGTAACAGGTAGGGAGCAATGGTATAGATCACACCCACTCGAAGCGGCCCCTTGAGCGAATCACGTTTCTGGGTGGCGATTTCTTCGAGGCGCAGGGTTTCTTCCAGTACCCGTCTGATCTGAGCAACAATTTCTTCGCCCAAGGGCGTCGTTCGGATTTCTGCGGCACCCCGTTCAAACAGCGGTGCCCCAATTTGTTGTTCGACCTTTTTGATCGCAACAGAGAGGGTAGGCTGACTCACATGGCATAGATCGGCAGCGCGTCCAAAATGGCGGGTCTTGTCCAGCGTGCTGATATAGCGCATTTCTGTCAATGTCATTGTTGCCATGGTTTCACCTAATTGGGAAATCTATTTTGAGGGTTTCACGTGAAACAGGAGTTGCTTATGCTCTCCCGATGTTCCACGTGAAACATGCCCCTATGCTCACTTAGGACGCCACCCCGCAAGAAGCATACTCTGGGCGTCCAACCATTGCCAACTTCCAGGTGCCAGATCTTGCGGTAAGCGCAGATCGCCGATAGCCACACGGCACAAATCCGTCACGTGGTTGCCGGCGGCCACCACCATACGGCGGACCTGATGGTACTTACCCTGGGTGATCACCAGTTCCAGCAGAGTATCACCCAACAGGCGGCAAGATTGCGCCGCCAGGACTTCGTCCTCATCGTTAAGCAACACGCCCCGCAGCAACCGATCGCACAGCGCCGAATCTGCCGGATCGGCCAAAGTTGCGTGGTAGATCTTGGGTACGGCATGTTTAGGAGAGGTCAGCACATGAATGCACTGGCCGTCGTCCGTCAGCAGGAGGAGTCCGGTTGTATCAACATCCAGGCGTCCCACCGGTTGAACATCGCGCTCACGGAGCGGGGCGGGCAAGAGCGACAAAACGCTGGGATAGTGTTTCGGTGCCCGAGAGCATTCGTAGCCGACCGGCTTATTGAGCAAAATATAGGCCCGAGGGCAGTATGGATATGCGCCGTCAAAGCCGTCGACCTCAAAGCTGAGGTTGTCTAAATCAAAAACCTCATCGGGGTCGACGCAAAGGCGTCCGTTAACCATGACCGCGCCGGCGCGGATCACCGTTCGACAGCGCTTTCGGGAGCCAAAACCCTGACTATGCAGCAGGCGCTCAAGGGTATTAAGACGGTTGGGTTTTGCCATAGGTTCGGCTAAATTCTCTTAAAGTCGTCGATAATGCATTCTTCGTGTAGACAAATACTGGCTTCTACAAAGTTGGGCTTACCCCAAACGAAAACGGCCCGCCGCAGCGAGCCGTTATAGTCACCACAGACGCTTAGGCATCGATGTTGCGGGCGGTGAGGGCATTGGTTTCGATGAAAGCGCGACGTGGCTCGACCAATTCGCCCATGAGGGTCGAAAAGATCTGGTCGGCACCAATGGCATCTTCGATCTGAACCTTGAGCAACCGACGAACCGTTGGATCCATCGTGGTTTCCCATAACTGCCCGGGGTTCATTTCGCCCAGGCCTTTGTAGCGCTGCTTGCTGATGCCACGCTCGACTTCATTAAACAGCCACTGCATAGCTTCGCTAAAGCGCGTCACCGTCTGTTGCTTCTCACCACGATGGATTGTGGCACCCGCTTTCATCAAGTCGGCCAGTAGCTCGGCTGTCTTGCGTAACTGCGTGTAATCACCCGAGCCGATGAAGTCGCCATCGATCAATCCCAGTTTGAGGTTTCCATGATGCCAGCGCTCCAGACGCAGCACCCAGCTTTCACGAGCAGCATCATAGGCCGGAACGATTTCCAGCGCCTTCTCATGGGCCGCACGCAGCGTGGCGTGCGCCGCCATGGCCTCGCCCAGAACCTGGGCCGACTTTTTGGCGGCGGCCTCATCAGTCAGGTC
>JBDQLO010000061.1:0-5652 GCA_040262735.1 Fluviibacter sp. | reverse complement strand
GCGAAGGCCAGGATCGTCTGGAGAACCTGGAAGAACTCGTGAATGCGGCTGCGGTGTTTGCCGAAGACCCGGAAGCGACCCGTAACATCGATCCAGAAACCGGCGAGGCCACCAGCCTATTGGCCGATTTTCTGGCGCACGCTGCTTTAGAGGCCGGTGAGCATCAGGCCGGCGATTCAGACGACGCCATTCAGTTGATGACGGTGCACTCGGCCAAGGGCTTGGAGTTCACCGCCGTCTTTATCGTCGGGTTGGAACAGGGCCTGTTCCCGCACGAAAACGCGATGCTGGCGCGCGATGGCCTCGAAG
Organism: Fluviibacter sp.; assembly: GCA_040262735.1. GTDB lineage: Bacteria > Pseudomonadota > Gammaproteobacteria > Burkholderiales > Rhodocyclaceae > Fluviibacter. The sequence goes on along the minus strand of JBDQLO010000061.1, from coordinate 5,343 downwards.
AAGAGCGCCGTTTGATGTATGTGGCGATTACGCGGGCGCGTCAGCGCTTGTATCTCTGCCATGCGCAGACGCGCATGCTGCATGGCCAGACACGTTACTGCCTGCCCTCGGGGTTTTTGGATGAATTGCCCGATGCCTTGCTGCAGCGGCTGGATGCCACACCATCATGGGCCGGGACTTACACCACCAGTAGCTGGGCACCGGCACCCAATGTGGATATGACGACCCGGGTGGCAGCGCGCGCGGCCGCTGCCGATTCGGGTGCGGGCGGTTTTCGCGTGGGGCAGAACGTGATGCACGCCAAGTTTGGTGCGGGCGTCATTCTGGCCTCGGAGGGACGCGGCGAAGAGGCGCGGGTGCAGGTTCGTTTTGGCCAGGCGGGTACCAAGTGGCTGGCGTTGGCCTTCGCAAAACTGGAGGCGGCCTGATGGGCTTGCAGGGGAGAGAACACGTGACTATGCAGGCGCGCTGGTTGAAATTGTTATCGCCCGAACGATTGGGCGCGCAGGATACGGATGCGCGCACTGGCCACTCGCCGGATCGCAGTCGGTTCCAGCAGGATTACGACCGCATTGTATTTACGTCGGCGTTTCGTCGCCTGAAAGACAAGACCCAGGTATTCCCGCTGGCGCAAAGTGATTACGTGCGCACACGACTGACGCATAGCCTGGAGGCTTCTTGCGTTGGCCGTTCGCTGGGGTTGATGGTGGGCCGTGCCATTGTTGAACGCCATGGTCTGGCGCCGGAGGTGCATCCGTCGGATTTCGGTTCCGTGGTGGCTGCAGCGTGTCTGGCGCACGATATTGGCAACCCGCCGTTTGGGCATGCCGGTGAGGATGCGATGCGCGCCTGGTTTGCCACGCACCCGCATTATCTGGCCGGGCTGGATCCGGATCAGCGCGCTGATCTATTAAATTATGAAGGCAATGCCCAGGGATTTCGGATCCTGACGCATTTGCAGAATCCATCGAATCCGGGCGGATTACAGCTGACCTGTGCCGTGCTGGCAACCTTTGCCAAGTATCCGCGCCGGTCGCATTTGGAACAGCCGCTTTCGGGAAAAAGTGCACGCAAGTTCGGATACTTTGCAGCAGAAGCCAATCTCTTTGCCGAGGTGGCGCAGACAGTTGGTTTGATTCCTCGCGAACCGGGTGCCTGGTTCCGGCATCCGCTGACCTTTCTGGTCGAAGCGGCGGACGACACGTGTTATTTGGTGGTGGATATCGAGGATGGCGTCCAGCAGGGCTGTGTGACTCCGGCGGATGCCGAAGAACTCCTGCTCAATCTGGCCGGTGGGGGAGCGGCGGCGGGTAAGCTGAAGTATCTGACAGACCCCAAACGACGTATTGAATATTTGCGTGCCCGGGCCATTGGCCGTTTGGTGGATGAAGCCGCGCGAGTGTTCCTGGAGAACGAGGCCGCTATTCTGGACGGAACGTTCGATCAGGCCTTATTTGATGTATCGCCGGTCGGCGAAAGCTTGGCGACTGTTCGACGCGTTGCCGAAGAACAGATTTATAACGCACGCCAGGTGATGGAAGTGATGGCGGCCGGCTATGAGGTGATTAGTGGCTTGCTCGAGGGTTATGTGGCGGGAGCGTGTGGCCCTCAGACGAGTCGTAATCGCGTTTGGGCGAATCTGTTGCCAGCAGATTTTGAAGAAACGGCACGGGATAGCAACTATCTGCGCTTGCTACAGGTGGCCGACATGATTGCCGGCATGACCGACTCGTATGCGGTTTCGGCCTATCGACGTTTGAAGGGCATCGAACTGCCGGCCTGACCGGATCGATTTTATGCTGCCTGATTTTGTTCACCTGCGCCTGCATTCGGAATACTCGATCACGGATGGAATCGTCCGGATTGATAAAGCGGTGGCTTGCGCGCGTGACGATGGGCAGCCAGCACTGGCGCTGACCGATCTTGGCAACGTTTTCGGGTTGGTGAAGTTCTATCAGGCCGCGCGCAAGGGCGGCGTGAAGCCCTTGGTGGGCGCCGATATCTGGGTGGGAGATCCTCAGACCCCCGATGAGGCCAGTCGTTTGCTGCTACTCTGCCGGAACAACGAGGGCTATCGGCAACTGTGCGCACTGCTCAGTCGTGGTGCCTTGTTTCCGGGGCGCCGCGAACGTGTGGTGCTGGATACGGCATGGTTTTCAGAAATTGGTTGTGATGGGTTGATTGCCCTGTCTGGTGCGGCCGATGGTGATGTGGGCCAGGCAATTTTGCAGGGCCGTTCGGATGAAGCGGCATTGCGTGCCGAAGCCTGGAAAAAACGCTTTGGCGATGCCTATTACCTGGAAGTGCAGCGTTATGGTCACCCCGATGAAGAAATGTTGGTCACGCAAACGGCCGAGATTTCAGTTGCCCTGGAAATTCCAGTCGTAGCAACACACCCCATCCAGTTTATTGCGCGCGATGATTTTCGCGCCCATGATGCGCGCGTGTGTATTGCGACCGGTTATACGTTAGCCGATAAGCGGCGCCCCAAAAACTTTACCGAACACCAGTACTTTCAGACGCGGGCCGATATGGCCGAACGTTTTTCGGATATGCCGCAGGCGTTAGCCAATGCGGTCGAAGTCGCCAAGCGTTGTAACGTCACGCTGACGCTGGGCAAGAGCTTCTTGCCGGATTTTCCGACGCCAAACGGCGAAGGGCTCGACGATTTTCTGGTGGCAGAAGCACGGCGTGGCCTGGAGCGCCGCTTGGAACAACTGTATCCGGACGACGCGTTACGCAATGCGCGACGTGCCGAATACGAAGCGCGTCTGGTCTTTGAATGCAACACCATCATCCAGATGGGTTTTCCCGGCTACTTCCTCCTCGTGGCCGACTTTATTAACTGGGCCCCGAACAACGGCGTACCGGTAGGTCCTGGCCGGGGTTCGGGTGCGGGCTCGCTGGTGGCCTACTCGTTAGGCATTACCGATCTGGATCCGCTGGCCTATGCGCTGCTCTTCGAGCGCTTCCTGAATCCGGAGCGGGTATCGATGCCCGACTTCGATATCGACTTCTGTCAGGACAATCGCTGGAAAGTGATTGAGTACGTGCGCCAGAAGTACGGTGCCGATGCCGTGTCGCAGATTGCGACCTTCGGCACGATGTCGTCCAAGGCAGTGATCCGCGATGCGGGTCGTGTGCTGGATCTGCCGTATAACTTCTGCGATCAGCTCTCGAAATTGATTCCTGTGGTGCAAAACCGCCCGGTATCGCTGACCGAGGCTTTAACAGCCGAGCCGCAGCTGCAGGAGCGTTACGAGCGGGAAGAAGAAGTCAAAGAACTCTTTACGCTCGCCAACAAGCTGGAAGATCTCACGCGTAACGTGGGCATGCATGCCGGTGGCGTACTGATCGCACCGGGCAAGCTGACCGACTTTTGTCCGCTTTATGTGCAGCCGGGCGGCGACGCTGTGGTGAGCCAGTTCGACAAGGATGATGTCGAAAAGGTCGGTCTGGTGAAGTTTGACTTTCTCGGCTTGCGCAACCTGACCATTATTGAATTGGCTCTGGATTACGTGAAGCGCCTCACGGGCGACCGGCCAGACCTGAACGCGTTGGCATTTGATGACCCCGCCGCCTACCAGATTCTGAAAGACGCCAATACCACGGCGATTTTCCAGGTGGAATCGGAGGGTATGAAAAAGCTGCTTAAGAAGCTGGCGCCCGACCGGTTCGAAGACATCATCGCCGTGCTTGCACTGTATCGTCCGGGTCCGTTGGGCTCGGGGATGGTCGACGACTTCATTTTGCGAAAGAAGGGCCTGCAGAAGATTGATTACTTCCATGAGTCGCTCAAAGCCTGTTTGACGCCCACCTATGGCGTGATCGTGTATCAGGAACAGGTGATGCAGATCTCGCAGCTGATTGGTGGCTACACGCTGGGGGCTGCCGATATGCTGCGCCGGGCGATGGGTAAGAAAAAACCCGAAGAAATGGCCGAGCATCGCGGACTCTTCAGCGAGGGTGCGACCAACAACGGGATCGATAGCAAGCTGGCCATGCAGCTGTTCGATTTGATGGAAAAGTTCGCCGAATACGGCTTCAACAAGTCGCACACGGCGGCTTATGCCGTGGTGACGTATCACACGGCCTGGCTCAAGGCGCACCATGCCTCGGCCTTTATGGCGGCGACCTTGTCATCCGACATGGATAACACCGATACAGTCAAGATTTTCCATGACGATGCAAAAGCCAATGGCCTGACGATTCTGGGGCCGGATGTGAATGCGTCGGAGTTCCGCTTTGCACCGGTGGATGTCCAGACGATTCGCTATGGTCTGGGTGCGGTGAAGGGTACCGGGGAGAATGCAGTCTCTGCGATTATTGCGGCACGCGATGCGGGTGGCCCGTTCAAGGATATTTTTGATTTCTGTCAGCGTATCGATCGCCGGATTGTGAACCGACGAGCGATCGAGGCGTTGGTGCGTGCCGGTGCCTTTGATAGTCTCGATCCCGAACGCTCGCGCATCTTATCGCAAGTGGGCTTGGCCATCGAAACAGCCGAACAGGCGGCGGCAAATGCGCATCAGAACAGCTTGTTCGGCATGGATGATGTGACTCCGGTGCGCGCAGCGCGAGCGGGTTCGGCGGAAGAAACCTATCCGAAATGGACGGATCGCCAGAAGTTGATCGAAGAAAAGGCGGCGCTGGGTTTCTTTTTTTCGAACCACCCCTTTTCGATCGTGCGCGATGAGGTACGGATTCTTTGCCCCACGCCGATAAGTCGTTTGGAGGCGGGTCGTGATACCTCGGTCGTGGCAGGTATTGTCACCGATGTCCGCACCCAGATGACCCGGCGTGGCAAGATGGCCTTCGTGACGCTGGATGATGGTGACGGGCGTATTGAAGCCGCTGTATTCAGTGAGCTCTTCGATGCGCAACGCCATAAACTCCGCATGGATGAACTGTTGCTGGTGGAGGGTAAGGTCAGTCGTGATGAGTTCCGAGATGCGCTGAAGCTGGGCGTTGACCGACTACTGACGTTTAACGAGGCACGCGCGCAGTGGGCGAGCCGTTTACGGCTGGATCTTCGAGCAATGGACCTCAAAGCGTTGGGCGGCGCCCGCCGGATCTACGATCTGTTGCAGCCCTTCTCGCAGTTGTCTCTGGTGGAAAGTGGCACAACAGGTCAAGGCTGTCCGGTAACCCTGACATACAGCAATGGTGCGGCTGAAGCCGAGCTGGAGCTCGGCGACACACTGCGCGTTCGACCGGACACGGATCTGATCGATGCGCTACGCGGGTTGATCGGCAACGACCGGGTTCGACTGGACTATCAGCTGGGCGCGCAACAACGCGTCCGTTAAGCTGTGGCTACTGCCCCGGGGGCCAAGCGTGGTG
>JBDQLO010000060.1:0-5684 GCA_040262735.1 Fluviibacter sp. | reverse complement strand
TTGCCAATGCGTTTATTGGCATCTCCAAGCATCAGACAATTGAGTACTTGCCGTTCAAAATGAACGACGATCAGCAGGACGTGATCGTCAAAACGCTGATTCTCAAGCCCGGTAAAAAGCCGGTGGACGTAAACTTTAGCCTTGAGAAACGTGCCGAGAGCTGGCATGTTTACGATGTCGTTCTGGCGGGCGTTTCGCTCATCACCAATTATCGTGAGAGTTTTACGCAGGAAATCCGCAACAATGGTATCGATGGCCTGATTAATCAGCTGGCCGAGAAAAATCGTCAGGCGGCCCAGAAGGCCAAAGCCTCCTGATCTCGGTGATGTCTGCCCTGAAGCTCGGCGAAAACGGCCTCTGCCTGGAAGTGACCGGCGGGATGACGGTTGCCGAGTTGCCAAGTTTGCTTGCAGGGTTATCCCCCTTTTACGGTATTGCCCATGTGGATCTGAAAGCGGTAGACCGCGTGGACTCGTCGGCCTTGAGTCTGTTGCTGGAACTGGGACGCCAATCCAGTGGTCATACCGTGACGGTTTACCACGCGCCGCCGTCGCTGAGGGCGCTGAGTGACTTGTACGGTCTGCAGACGTTGTTCTGGGTCGTTTGAGCGGGTGGGTACGCCAGCTGTTGCCGTAGCGCACGTTTCAAAAACTTTTCTGCGCAGTCGACAGACGGTTCGGGCGCTGCGGGATGTGTCCCTGGAAATCGCATCGGGAGAATTCTTTGGGCTTCTGGGCCCGAATGGTGCCGGTAAGACCACGCTGATTTCCTGTATGGCGGGGTTATGTCGCCAGGATTCCGGCGACATTCGCATTCTCGGTCACGACACACGACAAGCGTATCGGCAGGCGCGCCGCGCACTGGGTGTCGTGCCACAGGAGCTGGTCTTTGACCCCTTCTTTTCCGTGCGCGAAATTCTGCGTCTGCAATCCGGTTACTTCGGCATCCCAAAAAACGACCCCTGGATCGACGAGCTGCTGGCCGAGCTGGATCTGACGGATAAGGCAGATCATTCGATGCGTAGTCTTTCCGGTGGCATGAAACGCCGGGTGCTGGTGGCTCAGGCGCTGGTGCACCGCCCCCCTGTCATCATCCTGGACGAACCGACCGCCGGGGTGGATGTTGCGCTCCGGCAAGGGCTCTGGCAGTTCATCCGTCGATTGAACCATGATGGCCATACGATCATTCTGACCACCCATTATCTGGAAGAAGCGGAAGCCCTGTGTGGCCGTCTGGCGCTGATGCGCGCGGGTGAAATCTGTGCGCTGGAAAAGACGGAGTCGCTCATCCGTCAGTTCGCCAAACACCGGCTGACGGTGCGTCTGGTTGAAGGCAACGTGTTGCCTGCCGCGCTTCAGACACTGGCGGTGGCGGTTCCGTCTGCCGCCCGCACCTGGGAATGGACGCTGGACGCACTGGCCGATATCGAAAACGTCTTGGCGACTTTGCGCCAGTCGGGCTGCACGCTCGAGGATATGCGTATTTCGCCTCCGGACCTAGAAACGGCTTTCCTGAGCTTTATGGGGCAACAGCCATGATCGAATTTCTGACGCTGTTGCATAAGGAGTTGCTGCGCTTCTGGAAAGTGGGCTTTCAGACGGTCTGCGCGCCGGTGCTGACGGCGTTGCTCTATCTCATGATTTTCTCGCAGGTCCTGGAAAACCATGTCCAGGTGCATGGCGTTCGCTATACGGCGTTTCTGATCCCGGGGTTGGTCATGATGTCGGTGCTGCAGAATGCCTTTGCCAATAGTTCATCGTCACTCATTCAATCCAAGATTACGGGCAATCTGGTCTTTGTGCTGCTAACGCCCATCTCGAACTTCCAGTTCTTTACCGCCTACCTGCTGGCCGCCACGGTCCGGGGGGCGGTGGTCGGTGTGGGTGTGCTGCTGGCGACCAGCTGGATTGGCGGGCTGACGATGGCCGAGCCACTCTGGGTGCTGCTCTTTACCCTGCTGGGCGGCGTGTTGATGGGCAGTCTGGGATTGGTGGCCGGGATGTGGGCAGAGAAGTTCGATCAGCTGGCCGCCTTCCAGAATTTTCTGATTCTGCCGCTCACCATGCTGTCGGGCGTCTTCTACTCGGTACAATCTCTCCCTGAGTTCTGGCAGGGGGTGTCCCGAGCCAATCCCGTGTTCTACCTCATCGATGGTTTTCGCTATGGCTTTTTTGCCGTCTCCGATGCCTCGCCCTGGCAGAGCTTGGCGGTGGCAACGGCCTTCACCCTGATCATCGGTTTATTGAGTTTTGTCTTACTGGTGCGTGGTTACAAGCTGCGCACCTGATGGAAAAGAATGATGGTTCGTCTTGAAGATATCGAAGCGGCACTGCGTGCCCAATTGCCCGTACAACATCTGACGCTGGATGGCGATGGTCGCCATTTCGAGTTGCTCATGGTGAGTGAGGCGTTTAATGGCCTGTCACGCGTCCGTCGTCATCAGGCAGTCTATGGGGCGCTCGGTGACGCGATGCGCGATGAACTGGTGCATGCCCTGACCATGCAGACACTGACCCCGGAGGAGTGGGCAAAACGTGGATAAGCTTTTGATCGAGGGCGGCCACCGCCTGCAAGGTGAGATTCGTATTTCGGGCGCCAAGAACGCGGCGTTGCCGATTTTGTGCGCCAGCCTGTTGACGCGTGCGCCGCTGGTGCTGACCAATTTGCCGCATCTGCACGATGTGGCGACCATGATTCGCCTGCTCACCAATATGGGCGTTGTCTCGACCCTGGATGGCGCCGAAGCTGGGGTGACGCTGGACGCCAACGGCCTGACCGACCCCACGGCGCCCTACGAGCTGGTCAAGACCATGCGTGCCTCGATCCTGGTGCTCGGTCCACTGGTGGCCCGCTGGGGCGAAGCCAAGGTTTCCTTGCCGGGGGGTTGCGCCATCGGCGCGCGTCCTGTCGATCAACATATCAAGGGTCTGCAAGCGATGGGCGCCGAGGTGCATGTCGAGGCGGGTTACATCCATGCCAAGGCCCCGGCCGGCGGCCTCCAGGGTGCGCACATCTGTACCGACATGGTGACCGTCACCGGCACCGAGAACCTGATGATGGCAGCCACGCTGGCGCAGGGTGAAACGGTCCTCGAAAACGCTGCCTGCGAACCGGAAGTGGTCGATCTGGCCAACTGCCTGATCGCCATGGGCGCCAAGATCGAAGGGGCCGGAGCCGACCGAATCGTGATTCAGGGCGTGCCTGCGCTGCATGGTGCTGAACATGCCGTGATGCCGGATCGCATTGAAACCGGCACCTACCTCTGCGCCGCCGCCATTACCGGTGGCGATGTCGTGTTGCAGGGGACATCCGCTGCCTATCTGGATGCCGTGACAGCCAAGCTTGTTGAAGCGGGTTGCACCATTGGCGGTGATGCCGAACATATCCGCATCCAGGCGCCGCCCCGTTTGAAGGCGGTGTCGTTCCGCACGGCCCCGTATCCTGCTTTTCCCACCGACATGCAGGCCCAGCTGATGGCCGTGAATTGTCTGGCCGAGGGTACGGCGATTATCAAGGAAACCATCTTCGAGAACCGTTTCATGCATGCCGTCGAGCTGATGCGACTGGGAGCCGATATACATATCGATGGCAACTCGGCTGCCGTGACGGGTGCCGATAAACTCGAAGGTGCCATTGTGATGGCAACAGATCTGCGCGCGTCGGCGGCACTGGTCATTGCCGGCCTGGCCGCGCAAGGCGAAACGCTCATTGAACGGATCTACCACCTGGATCGGGGGTACGAACGGATTGAGGAAAAACTGGCCCGTCTGGGGGCATCGGTGCGGCGCGTCCGCTAGAATAAGGGTTTTGGCTCGGAGCCGACGCTGTGACCAGTAACACCACCGGCATTACGATTGCCCTGTCGAAGGGCCGCATTCTGGACGAGACGCTGCCGCTGCTCGAAGCGGCGGGCATTTTGCCAACCGAAGACCCGGAGTCATCGCGCAAACTGATTCTGCCAACGCAGGATCCGGAGGTGCGTATTGTTATCGTGCGCGCCACCGATGTACCGACTTATGTGCAATATGGCGCTGCTGATCTGGGTGTGGCTGGCAAAGACGTATTGATCGAGCATGGCGGCCAGGGGCTGTATCAGCCGCTGGATCTGCAGATCGCACGTTGCAAAATGATGGTCGCGGTATCCGAAGGTTTTGATTATGCCCTGGCCGTGAAGCCGGGTAGCCGTCTGCGCGTGGCGACCAAGTATGAAACAATCGCCCGGGATCACTTTGCCGCCAAGGGCGTGCACATTGATCTCATTAAACTCTATGGTTCGATGGAACTGGCGCCGCTGGTCGGTCTGTCGGACGCCATTGTCGATCTCGTGTCATCGGGCAATACCCTGCGCGCCAACAACCTGCAGGCCGTGGAAGAGGTGATGCCGATCTCGTCGCGTCTGGTGGTGAATCCGGCGTCGCTCAAACTCAAATACGACCGTTTGCAACGGATGTTGGCTGATTTCGAAGCGGCCGTGCAACACCTGGTCGCGTCAACGTAAGGAGGCTGAGATGATTCGTCGCCTGAACACGACCGCTCCTAATTTTAATGCAGAGCTCGCAGACCTGTTAGCGCTCGAAGCCGAACAGGATGCCAGCATCGAACGCACGGTCCTTGATATCTTGACGGCTATTCGTCAGCAAGGTGATGCGGCACTGCTGGAATTGACGCGTAAGTTTGATCATCTCGACGTGCATGACGCCCACCAGCTGGAACTACCCCGCGCCGAACTGGATAAGGCGCTCGCGTCGCTATCACACGAACAACGCGATGCCCTGGAAATGGCAGCGCAACGGATTCGTGCTTTTCATGAGCGTCAACGCATCGATGGCTGGACCTACACCGAAGCCGATGGCACGGTGCTGGGTCAGCGTGTCACGCCGCTCGATCGCGTCGGTCTTTACGTGCCGGGTGGTAAGGCCGCTTATCCGTCATCGGTATTGATGAATGCACTTCCGGCCAAAGTGGCGGGTGTGGGTGAACTGATCATGGTCGTACCGACGCCGGGTGGTGAACGAAATCGACTCGTGCTGGCCGCCGCCGCGATTGCCGGCGTTGACCGTGTGTTCACCATCGGTGGTGCCCAGGCCGTGGGCGCGCTCGCCTACGGGACAGCGACCGTACCGCAGGTCGACAAGATCGTTGGCCCGGGTAACGCCTATGTGGCTAACGCCAAACGTCATGTGTTTGGTACCGTGGGCATCGATATGATTGCGGGGCCGTCAGAAATTCTCATCATTGCCGACGGGTCAACACCGCCTGACTGGGTTGCGATGGATCTGTTCTCACAGGCCGAGCACGATGAACTGGCGCAATCGATTCTGATTTCTCCGGATGCTGCCTATCTGGATGCCGTTACCGAGAGTGTCGACCGGTTGCTGCCGCAAATGCCACGCGCCGGCGTCATCCGGTCGTCGCTGACCGATCGTGGCGCGCTGATTCTGGTGAATGATCTGGCCGAAGCGTGCGCTATCAGTAATCGCATTGCACCTGAGCATCTGGAGTTATCGGTACAGGATCCGCAGGCGCTGTTGCCACAGATTCGGCACGCCGGCGCTATCTTTATGGGTGCCTATAGCTCCGAATCCTTAGGCGATTATTGTGCCGGCCCGAACCATGTGCTGCCGACGTCCGGCAGTGCCCGTTTCTCGTCGCCGCTGGGCGTGTACGATTTCCAGAAGCGCAGC
>JBDQLO010000059.1:0-5702 GCA_040262735.1 Fluviibacter sp. | reverse complement strand
GTGTCGGGATTGCCGGTCGTCAGCAATTGCTCACCGTAAAAAATCGAATTAGCACCCGCAAAGAAGCACAAGGCCTGCAGCTCATCTGACATTTCCTGACGACCCGCCGACAGACGCACCCAGGAGGTTGGCATCGTCATCCGGGCGGCGGCAATCATGCGGACGAACTCGATCCCATCGACCGGATCAACGCCCGCCATGGGCGTACCGGGGATCGGCACCAAATTATTGATGGGCACGGAGTCGGGCACCGGATCCAGATTGGCCAGCTGCGCAATCAGCGCTGCCCGGTTCTTGCGATTCTCGCCCATGCCAACAATACCGCCCGAGCACACGTGTATACCTGCTTTGCGCACGCGATCGAGCGTATCGAGTCGATCTTCATGCGTGTGCGTACTAATCACTTCGCTATAGTAGGCCGAGTCGGTATCGAGATTGTGGTTGTAGTAATCCAGACCGGCGGTCGCCAGCTTTTCGGCCTGTCCCGGTTTGAGCATGCCGAGCGTCACACAGGTTTCCAGCCCCAGTGCCTTCACCGACTGCACCATCTCGACGACCTGATCGAGATCCTTGTCTTTCGGACCACGCCAGGCCGCCCCCATACAAAAACGTGACGAGCCCGCATCCTTGGCCGCCTTGGCGGCTGTGATGACGTCTTCTTTGGACATCAGCGCTTCGCGACCGACCTCCGTCTCATAGCGCGCCGACTGCGAGCAATAACCACAATCTTCGGAACAGCCGCCCGTTTTAATCGATAGCAGTGTTGAACGCTGCACGCCGTTCTCGTCAAAATGCTCGGCGTGAACCGCATGGGCTTTCGCCAGCAAAGACATGAAGGGCATCTCGATTAGCGCCAACACGGCTTCGGTCGACCAACGGCCAGTACCGGTTGCCAACGACGGATTATTTTTTTGGCGTGGCGATACAAAATTCAGGGGGATGGTCTCTGTCTGCATTGGGTTCCTCGCTCTTGGCAGTAAAGTTGGTCACCAAGGACGTCATAAAGGCATAATTATGCCCGAACCCCTCTAGGAACGCCCATGCCTGTGCCACTGGCCCAATCTGGCCTGATCCGACACCTTGCCGCCTGGTGGAAACACACCATCGTGCGCCCTGCTGCAGATGTCCTGCTGACGCAATCTTGCGCACTCTGCCAGTTACCAAGCGATGGGGCTCCCGTCTGCACGGCCTGCACCCAAGACCTGCCCATCTTGTCGCCCATCCGTTGCCCGCAATGCGCCCTACCCCTCGAATCGGCCCAGAGCGTCTGCCCGGATTGCACCCGACATCGTCCAAACTTTGATGCGGCTCACGCCGCCTGGGCCTACGATTTTCCGATGGATAGCCTGATCCGGGATTTCAAATATGGTCACCACCTTTATCTCGGAGGTTTCTTTGCCCAATATTTGGCGAAGGCAGTTGAACTGGATTGGATAGCATCCGGCCAAGCCCGACCGGAGCTCATTGTGCCGATGCCCTTGCATCCGAATCGGCTTCGCACCCGTGGCTTTAACCAAGCTGCAGAAATCGCCCGCCATCTCGCCAAAGAACTCAACATTCCTTGTGCTTTTGACGCCCTGATTCGCATCCACGACACACCGCCACAAGCCGGACTGCATCGCAACGATCGCTGGCGCAATCTGGTCGGTGCGTTTGCCTGCCCTAAACCGCTTGCTGCAAGCCGGCTATTGCTCGTCGACGACGTCATCACCACAGGCGCCAGTCTTTCGGCATGTGCGGACCTATTACGCAACGCTGGCGCCAGCCGCGTTGAGGTTGCTGCGGTTGCCCGAACACCCGACCCTGGTTCACGAAAGTCATGAAACGCCCGACAGACCGCCGCCCCGCCATTGTGCTCGTGCATCCAGAAATTCCCCCGAATACCGGCAATCTGATTCGTGTTTCCGCCGCAACGGGTTTTGAACTGCACCTGGTCAAACCCTTGGGCTTCGAAGTCAATGACCGCTCACTTCGCCGAGCCGGCCTGGATTATCACGACCAGGCTTTTCTGCACATTCATGAGGATTGGGTCCAATGTCTGCAGACGATTTGCAGCGACGCAGAGAACGAAACGCATCCACGGCGTCTGTTCGCGATGACCACCAAAGGTAGCCGACCCTACCATGAAGTACAGTTCCGTCCGGACGATATTATTGTGATGGGCTGTGAAACGAAAGGGTTACCACCGGAAATCCTCGCCACATTCTCCCCGGAACAACGTCTGCGCATTCCGATGCGCCCCGGTATCCGCAGCCTCAACCTGGCCAATTCGGCCTCGATCGTCGCTTACGAAATCTGGCGTCAGAACGGTTTCGTCAACGCCGTTTAAAGCATTATTCGGTGCGTTGCGCCCGACGCATCAGCTGCGCCACGGCGTCCTGCGCCTTCAGGTGCCCATCAATCACCGCCGCAACAGCGCAGGCTATCGGCATCTCGATCTGAAGCGCTGCAGAGAGCCGGGCCACCTCGCGCGCCGTGCCAACGCCTTCCGCCACGTGACCCAATGCGGCCAGGGTTTCGTCCAGCGTTTTGCCCTGCCCGAGCGCTAAGCCCACCTGACGATTACGAGACAAATCACCCGTGCAGGTGAGAATCAGATCGCCCAGACCAGACAACCCCATCAGTGTTTCCCGATGGCCCCCCAGTCGTTCGCAAAGGCGACCGATCTCGGCGATGCCGCGAGTCATCAGCGCCGCACGTGCATTGTGGCCCAGCGAGAGGCCATCAGAAATACCGGTGGCAATAGCCAAGACATTTTTAACCGCGCCACCAACCTCCACACCCACCACATCGCCGGATGCATACAGACGAAGATTGGGTGTGTGCAGCCAATCGGCTAATTGTTCGGCCAGTGCCAGATCGCGCGCACCCAGTGTCACCGCAGTTGGCATATGGCGGGCGACTTCCTGGGCGAAGCTCGGACCCGATAAGGCGGCTGCAGCAACATCCCCCAGCACGTCATGCACCACCTGGTGCGGCAACAGACCGGTTTTCGGTTCAAAACCTTTGCACACCCAAACCAACGGCGGCAATGGCCGCAGACCATACAACGATTTGAGCGACTGCAAGATCACGCGTAAGGCCGCGACGGGTGTCGCCAAGATCAGCACATCCGAAGAACCCAGGTCGGCCAGTTCACCAGTCGCCTGGAGTTCAGACGGCAAGACAATTTCCGGCAGGAACTGATGGTTGATGTGGTTCCGGTTAATGCTGGCAACCACCTCGGGCTCACGCGCCCAGATGCGCACGTGATGGCGCTGCGCCCAGTTCGCGGCCAGCGCCGTTCCCCAGGCACCGGCAGCCAATACGCCGATATTCAAACGTGCCATCTCGTTCATGCGCGGTCTGCCTGGCAAAGCACGCTACTGAATGGTTGCGGGCGCTTCGCTAGCGGCCTCGCCTTCCGGTGCCTGCGCCATGGCGTCAAAGTTCACCGGCTGCAGAACCACCGGTGGGAAGCCCGCACGCACCGTGGCGTCCGAAACGGCCTCACGCGCATAGGGGAACAGAATATTCGGCACAGCCGAGGCGAGAAAGCCCTGTAGGGCCTCTTCGGGGATACCGGCAACACGGAAGATGCCGGCCTGCTGCACTTCCACTAGAAAATAAACTTTGTCTGCAGCCTTGGCGGTCACGGTAACCTGCAGCACCCCTTCAAAGACATCCACGCCCAGTTGGCCAAACGCCGTCTTGAACTGAATGCTGACTTCCGGCGCTTGTGGCTGGAGAAAAACTTCCGCACCGCCCGGCACTTCCAGCGACATATCTTTCACATAAAGCTTCTCGATAGCAAACATCGGCTGACCAGGCGCCTGCTGCGTATTTGCCTGGGTTTCGTTATTCTGATCGTTCTCGGCCATGACACTATCCTTATTGACGGGTGGGCATTGATTGAAAAATGACGTCGACTTACTTAAGCAGCGGGTCCAGACCACCGGCACGATCCAGCGCCGCCAGATCATCAAAGCCACCGATGTGCGTTTCGCCAATATAGATCTGCGGCACGGTACGCCGCCCGGTACGAGCCATCATGGCTTCGCGCTGCTCGGGTTCAAGGTCGACACGGATCTTCTCGATCTCGGTCACCCCTTTGCTCTTGAGCAACTGTTCGGCACGCACACAATAAGGGCAAACCGCCGTGGAATACATCAGCACTTTAGGCATACAGACTCCTTAGTCTTTGGTTGAGCCGCGTTTGAGCGGCAGGCCGGCTTTTTCCCAGCCCTGGATGCCGCCCTCAAGTTGGCAGACATCCTCGAAGCCGGCTTTACTCAACAACCGGCAGGCAGCCGCAGAACGGCGGCCAGCGGCGCAAATCACCACGACCGGCTTCTTGCGATACTTGTCCAACTTGCCGAGGTTGGCCTGCAATGTCTCGAGCGGTATGGTGAGACTGCCCTGAATATGGCCAATCGCGACCTCATGTTCCTCGCGAATATCGACAAAGACCCCTCCCTCGCGATCCTTGATGGCAATAGCGGCCTGCGGCGAAACGGCCTTGCCACCGGGCTGCGCCACCTGGCGCACCAGCAAGGCGCCGGATACCAGCATGATCAGCAAAAGTCCCAGATTCAGAGGCTGCAGAAAGAAATCCATGTTTTTCCCAAAAAAAGCGCTAACTCGGTCAGGCGTGGCTAGAGTCCACGCTCCCGGCATTATAGAATAGCGGGCTGGAGCATTTATAGCGAAAATTAGCGAACTAAGCGAATCACGGACTGAAAACCATGAAAAAAATTGTGCTGCTGCGCCACGGCGAATCTTCCTGGAACAAAGAAAACCGTTTCACGGGCTGGACCGATGTCGATCTGACCGAAAAAGGGATCGAAGAAGCCAAGCAGGCGGGCCGCCTAATGAAGGACGCCGGCTTTGAATTCGATCAGGCTTACTCGTCCGTTCTCAAGCGCGCCATGCGTACCCTCTGGCTGGCGCTTGAAGAGATGGATCGTCTGTGGATCCCGATTCAGCGTAACTGGCGTCTGAATGAGCGTCATTATGGTGCCCTGCAAGGCTTGAATAAAGCGGAAACCGCCGCCAAGTATGGCGATGACCAGGTGCTGGTCTGGCGTCGTAGCTACGACACACCACCACCGGCCCTGGAATTCGACGATCCGCGCCACCCGCGCTTCGACCCCCGTTATGCCCAAAAGTTCTCGGGCCTGACCGAGCAAGCCTTGCCCATGACCGAATGCCTCAAAGATACCGTCGCGCGTTTTGTACCGTTCTGGGAAGAGACCATCGCTCCAGCCGTTAACGCCGGCAAGAGTGTCATCGTCGCCGCCCACGGTAACTCGATCCGAGCGTTGGTGAAATACCTCGACAACATTTCGGATGCCGATATCGTCGAACTCAACATCCCGACCGGTATCCCGCTGGTCTACGAACTGGATGACGAGACGCTGAAGCCGATCCGCAGCTACTACCTGGGCGACCAGGAGGCCGCCGCCAAAGCGGCTGCCGCCGTCGCTCAACAAGCCAAACAAAAATAACGATTCAAATCGCCCGCCCCAACAGGATCCCGCATGGAACAGCCGCCCCGTAAACCGCCAACAACGTCACCAGACTCGCCGTCAGCCAAAACAGGCTGGATACGCTCGACCGGGTTCGGTCTGGTCGGCGTCATCGCCGGAATCCTGATCGCGCTGCAAATTCCAGCGTTTGCCGAAAAACCGGTGCCGGCCGGCCAAACGACGACGGGGCTGCCG
>JBDQLO010000058.1:0-5706 GCA_040262735.1 Fluviibacter sp. | reverse complement strand
TTTTGAGACGTTGCTTATCGAGTCGGCAATGGTCAAACCAGGTTTCCCACGGCTCCAGCTCGCTATGCACCAGTAAAGCGCGCGCAACGATCTCCTCCTGATCAAAACCGGCCAAAGAACCAACTTCGTTCAGATAATTCGGGCTACAGGCGGGCGTCAAATAATCGGCCATGAGATGTACCGATTCACGATCCTGAAATGGACCCTGCCCAAACCGCACTTCGAGATCTGTTTCCTGAGACACCACATTAAACAGCGGGATCGAGACCTGTAGCACCAGATCGATCTCCGGATAGGTATGACGGAACATCGACAATCGGGGCATCAACACCTGACGGGAAAACGTCGGGGTCACGGCTAAGCGCAATGTTGTCCGCTCACCCAGTGGACCCAGGGGCTCGGTGACTTGCAGAATCGCCAATGCTTCACGTACTCGCTTGAGATAAGCCTCGCCCTCCGGCGTCAGACTAAAATCTTTGCGCACAAAAAGCTTGAATTTGAGCTGCTCTTCGATCTGGCGAATCCGGTGGCTCACCGCGCTTGGCGTGATATGCAGATCTTCAGCGACCTGTGTCACATTACGGTGACGCGCTAGTGCTTCAAAGGCGAGTAGCCCCTGAATATTCGGTATGCGTGGAATGTTAACGGCCATTGGCACTACCCTGTTGATCGATGGTCATTCGGACTGGCCAGACAGCTTTTCCAGCAGCTTGAGGACAGCGATGGAATCTTCATCACCCAAGCCCGTTCCCACCATCGCCTTGTACATCTGAGCGGTTGCGGCCGATGCCGGCAGATATAGCCCCAGCTCGTGCGCCGTCTGCATCACGATGTTCATGTCTTTCTCGTGCATCCAGCTCTTGAAACCGGGCTTAAAGTTGCGATCAAGCATTCGTTGGCCATGATTCTCCAGAATCTTCGAACCGGCAAAGCCGCCCATTAGCGCTTCGCGCACCCGCGCCGGATCGGCACCGTTCTTCTTGGCAAAGGCCATCGCTTCAGCAACGGCCAAAACGCCTATACCCGTCAGAATCTGATTCGCGGCTTTAGCCACCTGCCCGGCACCCGGCCCGCCGATATAGACCACGTTCTTGCCCATACCGGCAAACAGCGGTTGCACCCGGTCAAAGGCCTTCTGCTCACCGCCGACCATGATCGACAAGCTACCGGCAATGGCACCCACTTCACCGCCGGATACTGGGGCATCCAGGAAGGGCACGCCCTTTGCGGCCAGATCGGCAGCCACGCTCTTGGCAGCAGCCGGTGGGATCGTACTCATATCTACGGCGATCAGGCCGGGATGCACGCTTTGCGCCACACCTTGCACGCCCAACATGACTTCACGGACATCCGGCGCATCGGCAACCATCGAAAAGACCACGTCCGACTGCGCCGCTACGGCTGCGGGGCTTTCTGCGCCCTGGGCACCTGCTTCGAGTAGCGGTGCCATCGATTCCTTGCGGCGCGCCCACACCGTTAGTGTGTGGCCACCTTTCAAGAGATTCAGCGCCATGGGGCGGCCCATGATGCCCAGACCTATAAACCCAACCCGCATCATCCTCTCCAGGAGTTATTTGTCATGTGAACGGCGACTTGTTGTTTTAGTGACATTGTTCGGCACCCCCGATCAGGCTTCAGGGATAATGTTTGAAGTTTCTCACAGAACCCCCAATCCCGAACATGCGCATTATTTCCGCCAATCTCAACGGCATACGTTCCGCCTGGAAAAAGGGCTTTGCCCAGTGGCTGGCAACCCAAAAAGCCGATGCCATCTGCACTCAAGAAGTGCGCGCTACACTTGCCGATATGGCTAAAGACGGCAGCATGGCAAATCCGGCTGGCCTGACTGGCCACTGGCATCTGGCCGAACGCCCCGGTTACAGCGGTGTCGGCATCTGGACCGCCCATCCCCCCAAGCAGATCGTTCAGGGTATCGGACACCCGGATTTTGATGCAGAAGGGCGTTATCTGGAGCTCGATCTGGGTCAGGTAACTGTAGTATCACTTTACCTGCCCTCGGGCTCCAGTTCTCCGGAACGTCAGATCGCTAAATTCCATTTCATGGAAGAATTCTTGCCGCGCATGAAAACGCTCAAGGCCTCCGGCCGAGAAGTGATTGTCTGCGGTGATTGGAATATTGCTCACAAGGAGCAGGATCTCAAAAACTGGAAATCGAACCAGAAAAATTCGGGATTTTTGCCGGAAGAGCGAGCCTGGATGACCCAATTACTGGATGAGCTGGGCTGGGTCGACGTGTATCGTGCGCTCCATCCTGAAACAACGAGCGATTGCTATACCTGGTGGAGCAATCGTGGTCAGGCCTATGCCAATAACGTGGGCTGGCGTATTGACTATCAGATCGCAACTCCGGGTATCGCAGCGAAAGCTACTCAGGCTAGCGTCTACAAAGCAGAAAAGTTCTCTGACCATGCCCCACTCATTATCGACTATGCCGTCACACTGTAAAAAGACGAGTACGATTGCGCGCACCGCTCGTTAAGCGTAGTCTCAGCAAACCCATGTACTCTATGAATTTTCGTGCAGATACCCAGAAAGGTTTTTTATGCCAAACACAACTATCGCCAAAGACAAACTCGTCGCCGATCTCAAACTGGTGGTTGCTGACACCGAGGAGTTATTGCGTGCCACTGCCGGACAAGCCGGCGAGAAGGTGGCTGAACTTCGCACACGTCTTGAAAAGCGTCTCCAAGAATCCAAGCTGGCCTTAGGTGATGTGCAGGCACTCGCAACCGAAAAAGCCAAAGCCGCTGCTCATGCAACCGACGAATTCGTCCATGCCGAGCCGTGGAAGGCCATTGGTATCGCCGCTGCCCTGGCACTGGCCTTGGGCGTTCTGATCGGTCGCCGTTAATCCATGCGTCTGCTCGATTCGGCGCGGGATCATTTGCGCCAGTTGCTCGGGGTGGTGCAAACCCGCCTCGAACTCATCGGCCTGGAACTCGCCGATGCGCGAGATCATTTCGTTGCGTTACTCGCCTATGCTGCTGCCGCCGTTTTTTTTAGTGGCGTCACCGTGATTGCCGGATTAACCTGGTTGCTCATTGCTTACTGGGAACAGCGTCTCGTCATCATTGGTGGTGCCACCTTGCTTTTTGCTGTGCTTGCCATCGGTGCCATCTGGCGTGCTAGCCGTCACGCACAATCGGGTGGCGACATTTTTAAGGATAGCCTGCTGGCCCTGCAAACGGATCGCGCCGCCTTGCGTCCACCCGCATCAACAGCAATGGCGCCACGCGCTGACAGCACTGATACGGGCAACTATGTCGGCGATTAAGCATCGTGCGATTCAACGTGGTCGACTGCTGGAGCGCATCGTTCAGCAGCGCAGCGCACTCGCGCTTGAGCTCGCCCCACTCACAGAAACTCTGCATCGCGCAGACCGGGTCATCGAAGGTGCCGAAAAAACCCGGCGCTGGATTGGTGAAAACCCCTTGGTCGCAGCGACTGCACTCATCGCATTACTCATCTGGCGACCCAAGGGGGTCGTGCAGCTCGTCAAAAACGGGGCTGTGGGTTGGCGTACTTTCCGGCTGATTCGCCGTCTACTCGCCTAGGGTTCATCATCTTCATGCCAGGCGACCTACCAGATTCCCTGCTCGATTAACTGCTTCGTCGCCGCTTCGGCCCATCCACGATTGGCCGCTGGCGATGCCGGACTCGGATGCAGCACACGGCCGATGCGCGGCTGATGAAGGCTGGTCGCCAGTGCACGCGTTGCCTGCGCCTGTGCGTAAGCGCCAACGCCCACCACCCACTCCGGTCGCATCGTTTCTACCAGCACCCGCAGATGTGCATCGCAGGCATCCATGACCGGCACCATTTCTAGCGCCGGTAATTTATCGGGCGTCACGTTGCGGGCATTCTCAAAAAAGGCGAGCGGGCAGTAATTTGCCACAAAATGATCGGCAAAGAATGTTTCAGGCGTACCGAATCGTTCGCGAAATAACCCCCAGAGGCGACGGCCGCTAACTTCCGAACGCGTGCAAGCCCAGCCCTCGATCGGGCGCTTTGGATTCATCTGCAATGGCTGGCGAATAGGCGCATCAATGCGCAACCAGTCATGGACGATGCCGATTTCACCAAACGGCACGCCGATCTGCACCATACCAAAGGGGCCGGGATTCATGCCGAGAAAAATCACGCGGCGTGGATGCGGCTTCGCACCCCAAAGCTCAATATACTGATCGTGTGCCGCAACGGCGTAATCCAGCGGATTGTAGACGTGCGTGACCGGTGCCGAAAAGGATAAACCATCGAGTTGGTGCGCCAGAGTATGTGCGGCCTCAAGTAACACTGAAGCGCTCATGCCGATTTTGTCTCGCTGGCCGCACCTGGTTCG
The DNA here is from genome assembly GCA_040262735.1 of Fluviibacter sp. GTDB lineage: Bacteria > Pseudomonadota > Gammaproteobacteria > Burkholderiales > Rhodocyclaceae > Fluviibacter. The sequence continues at coordinate 1,346 of JBDQLO010000058.1, read as the reverse complement.
TCACCCGACCAAGGCGCCACCTTGAAAAGCAACAGCATGCCGGGAATCGCCAAGCCGGCGCACAGCCAGAAGAAACCGTACCAACCGAGCTGCTCCACCAGCCAACCGGCCGAGGCATTGACCAGCGTACGCGGCACTGCTGCCAGGCTCGTGAACAATGCGAACTGGGTTGCCGTATATGCACGATTAGTCGAACGGGCAATAAAAGCAACAAAGGCGGCGGTACCCAAACCCACGCCCAGCGCTTCAAAACCGATGACCAGTGCCAGACTCCAGAGTTGCGGCGCGCCAATTACCGGTTGTGGACCAATGGCAGCGAGCCAGGCAAATCCAAAGATCGAGACGACTTGCACCACACCGAACAACCAGAGCGCTCGGTTAATGCCCAGCTGGACCATCCACAAGCCGCCCAACAGCCCTCCAATCACAGCCGGCCATAACCCGGCATTTTTGGCGACTAGACCGATCTCACTCTTGGCGTAACCCATATCCAAATAGAATGGGGTCGCCAACGCGGTACATAGCGAATCACCCAGCTTGTAACAGAAGATAAAGGCCAGCACCGTGAGCGCACTCTGCCACCCGGCCCGCTGCATGAATTCTTGAAAAGGTTCAACGACCGCCTGCTTGAGCGTACGGGGTGCCAGTTCGTCACCGGCGGGCTCGCGCACCCAAAAGGTACAAATAACGCCGGGCAGAATAAACGCGGCCGTGATCCAGAAGACCTCGTTCCAGGGCAGATGATCGGCCAGAATGAGCGAGACCGACCCGGGTATCAGGCCCGCAACCCGATAGGCATTGACGAAGACCGAGTTGCCCAGGCCCAGTTCTTGGTCCGTCAATAATTCGCGTCGGAATGCGTCAAGGGCAATATCTTGTGTCGCCGAGAAGACAGCCACCAGCGCGGCAATTAGCATGATGGTGCTGATTTGTGTCTGGGGGTCCAGCCCACCGAGGGCCGCAATGGCGCCAATCAGCCCGACCTGCGTGACCAACATCCAGCCGCGACGACGACCCAGCTTAAGAAAGTTCAGCCCATAACGGTCAAGCAATGGGGCCCAGATGAATTTCCATGTGTAGGGAAACTGGATCAGGGCAAAAAGACCAATCGTTTTGAGGTTCACACCGCTGGAACGCAACCAGGCCGGCACCAGATTCAGCAACAAATACAGCGGTAGGCCGGAAGCAAACCCGATCAGGACGCAGATGGCCATGTGGCGCGTCCATAGGGCGCGCCACATGCTCGGTTTTTTGGGTGGGGCAACGGCGATCATGCCCGGCCCAAGCGACAGATCGCCGTGTCACCGAGGAAATTGATGTCCTCATGGACGCGTACACCGTTATCC
>JBDQLO010000057.1:0-5796 GCA_040262735.1 Fluviibacter sp. | reverse complement strand
TCCTTGACGTCATGGAAGTAGTCGAATACGAGCAGGGTTTTCTTCAGGCCTTCGGCCGCAGCGGCGCCACATTCGGCATCGCCCAGCATGTCGATCAGCGGCTTGACGTTGTAACCGCCGAGCATGGTGCCCAGCAGTTCGGTGGCGCGCACGCGCGAGATTAGCGCACACGACTCGGCACCTTTGGCCACTTTGGCCAGAAATTCGGCTTTCACGCCGGCGGCATCATCCACACCGGCCGGAACGCGGTAGGTGATGAGCTCCACCAGAAAATCTTCTTCGCCCTTGGGCGGATTCTTTAGCAGTTTGACCAGGTCTGCGGTCTGCTGGGCATTGAGTGGCAGCGGGGGAATCCCCAGGGCGGCGCGCTCGGCGACATGGCTCCGGTAGGCTTCTAACACGGCGGTTTCCTTTCAAGAGACAGAAGAACGGCAGACACGAACCATCTGCCGGGAAAATACGGCGACAACCTAATTTGTAACACAAGCCGAACCCAGAAGCGAGAGGGGATCGACCGAAAAACCGGCAAAAATCACAAACTCTTATAAAAGAGTCAAAAAAACCCCGGTAGCCCAGCGATCCCCCCGCAAGAGGCCTGTTGCGGCACAGCCTGTTCAGAAGATGCGGCGCTGCTTGGACTTTGTCATATAAGCCCATGAATATCTTCAGAAATAAGATGAGTCACTGCGGGTTCCAAAAGGCTTGCCCGATGCCGCCTTTTTGGGGTACAGTGAGCCCATGCATAAGGTTCACTCCCCCCGCAAAATGGGAAAAAAGCTTCTGGTGCAGGCGCTCGCTGTGATGGCCATCGCCGGAACGCTGACCCCTTTCTCCAGCGCGGTACGCGCAGACGAGGCGGACAAGCCGGGTCTGTTCCAGCGTTACTCGGTCAATATCCAGGATCTGATCATCAAAGGCCTGGAGTTCGTCGGCGTACCCTACCGTCGTGGCGGAAACACCGTGGAGTCCGGCCTGGACTGCAGCGGATTTACACGTCTGGTCTTCCTGGACTCCAATGGCATCGATCTGCCCCGCACCGCAGCCGAACAGGCGAACGTGGGCACCAAAGTCAGCGCTGACGAATTGAAACCGGGCGATCTGGTATTTTTTAACACCATGCGTCGCGCCTATTCGCACGTGGGTATTTATCTGGGCAATGACCAGTTCGTGCACGCGCCAAAACCGGGTGCCGAGATCCGCGTCGAGAACATGCATCAGGCCTACTGGGTCGGCAAGTTCAATGGCGCGCGCCGGCTCGATGGCGTGACCGCCGCGCCGGGCAAGGCACTGTCTTTCTGAGATCATGTCTCGCCCGAAAAACGCCGCACTTCGCGGCGTTTTTTGTTTAAGCTATGGCCATGTCACATATCAACGATGCCGCGCTGCCTGATTCGCTGTTGCATTTTTATACCACCGCAGCCTACCCCTGCAGCTATCTCGCTGACCGTCAGGCACGCTCGCAGGTGGCTATTCCTCCTCATCATATCGACCCTACTGTGTATGGCATGCTCGTCCATCGGGGCTTTCGGCGCAGCGGCCAGTTCACCTATCGCCCGCGCTGCGATGGCTGCCAGCGCTGCGTGCCTGTCCGCGTGCGGGCACTGGAATTTGTCCCGGATCGGACCCAACGCAAAATCCTGAATCGACTTAACGCGCCGGGCCTTCTGCAGGTGACAGAACGCCCGCTGACCTTTGACCCGGAACACTACGCGTTGTACCAGGCCTATCAGACATCACGTCACCCCCACGGCGGCATGGATGACGATGACCCGGAGCAATATCGCGAGTTCCTGCTCAGGAGCGGCATTGATACGCGCCTGATTGAATTTCGCATGGGCGGACGGGTCGCAATGGTCAGCGTTCTGGATGTCTTGCCAGACGGTCTGTCGGCGGTCTATACCTTTTTTGACCCGACCAACGCCAGAGCGAGCTTCGGCACCTATGCCATTCTCTGGCAGATCATGCAGTGTCAGTACAACCATTTGCCCTATCTGTATCTGGGTTACTGGATCGCCGAAAGCAACAAAATGGCCTACAAGTCGCGTTACCAACCCATGGACATGCTCGATGATGGCCACTGGATTAAAATGCCGAACTTGTCCGACCCATGTCAGGCACCCGAGCGCCCCAAGCCCACCCAGACGTCACGGCCATGATGAATCTTTATCCACTGCTTCGCCCCCTGCTCTTTTGTCTGCCGCCGGAAACCGCGCATAACCTCAGCCTGAACGGGCTGGATCACGCGGCAAAATTAGGGCTGATGCGTCAAACCTTGCCGGCCGATCCGGTGACCGTGATGGGCATCCGATTTCCCAATCGGGTGGGGCTCGCCGCAGGCCTGGACAAAGATGGCGCCCATATTGATGGCCTGGCCGCGCTCGGTTTCGGCTTTATTGAAATCGGCACGGTTACACCAAAAGCGCAACCGGGCAACGCCCAGCCGCGCCTGTTTCGCCTTCCCGCGCATGCGGCGCTGATCAATCGCTTTGGCTTCAACAATCGGGGTGTCGACAACCTGGTCGCCCATGTTCAAGCCAGCGCGTTCGTCAAGAACGGCGGCATCATCGGCATCAACATCGGCAAGAATGCCAGCACGCCGATCGACCGGGCGAACGACGACTACCTCTCGGCCCTTGATGCCGCTTACGCCCACGCCCACTACGTCACCATTAATATCTCGAGTCCGAACACGCAGAACCTGCGCGCGTTACAGCAGGATGATGCACTGGAAGCCTTGCTCGCCGGTCTCAAGGACCGTCAACAGCGTCTGGCTGATCAACACGGCAAGTACGTGCCCCTCGCGCTCAAAATCGCGCCGGATCTGGATGATCTGCAGATCGAGGCGATTGCGGCGGCGGTACGCCGGCATCGCTTTGATGCGGTGATTGCCACCAACACCACGCTTGAACGCGCCGCGGTGATGGATGACCCGCAGGCGGGTGAAACGGGTGGGTTGTCAGGTCGACCCGTATTTGAAAAATCCACGGCCGTGCTCGCTGCCCTGCACGCCACACTGGCTGGCGAAATCCCGCTGATCGGCGTTGGCGGTATCTGTTCGGGCGCAGACGCCGTGGCCAAACGCACGGCCGGCGCCGAGCTGGTCCAGCTTTAAACCGGCCTCATCTACCGGGGCCCGGTACTTGTTCGCGAAACCGGCGAAGCGCTGGCCCGCCACACCCGTCAGAGCCACCGTCCGAACCTCTGATTTCGGGGTGTATGCCGAGAAACCGTAGTCGATCTACGGTTTATGCCTTAAAAAAGCATAAGCTTATGGCAAAAGCGTGTTGCGCCACACCATGACGGGGCGGATAATGCGGCGTATCTCTCACAGACTGCCCTAGATATATGCCCTTAGGGCGTTGTTATGACTGAATATCTTTTCATCCTGGTCGGCGCTGTGCTGGTGAACAACGTCGTGCTGGTCCGAATTCTCGGGCTATGCCCCTTCATGGGCGTTTCAAAGAAGTTGAGCACCGCCTATGGCATGGGCGCTGCGACCACCTTCGTGCTGACCTTGGGTACCGGGGCCAGCTACATCATCGACCACTTCCTGCTCTCGCCCTTCGGGCTGGAATATCTACGGACGATTTCGTTTATTGTCACCATCGCCGCGCTGGTTCAGTTGACCGAACTGGTGATTCAAAAGACGAGTCCGATCCTGCACCAGGTCCTCGGGATCTATCTGCCGTTGATCACGACCAACTGCGCCGTGCTTGGCGTTCCGCTCATCAATGTGAGCCAGAACAACGGCTTCATCGCGTCTCTGGTATTTGGTGCGGGCAGCTCGCTGGGCTTTTCGTTTGCACTGATTCTGTTTGCAGGTATTCGAGAGCGCGTCGATGGCGCCGATGTACCGCACTATTTTCGGGGTGTTTCGATTGCGATGATCACGGCCGGACTGATGAGCCTGGCGTTCATGGGTTTTGCCGGACTGGATCGCTACTAAGCCATGGACGGGATCCTCTACGCAATCGCCATCATGGCTCTGGGCGGCCTGGTACTTGGCGCCCTGCTCGGCTATGCGTCGACCCGCTTCAAGGTCGAAGGGGATCCACTCGTCGACCAGATCGATAGCATTTTGCCGCAGACCCAATGCGGGCAATGCGGTTTTCCGGGCTGCCGTCCCTACGCCGAAGCGATTGCCAAGGATGAGGCCGACATCAATCAATGCCCACCCGGTGGCGATGAAAACATTCACAAACTGGCCGAGCTACTGGGCAAAGAATACAAACCGCTCTCTGTAGAACATGGCGTCGAGAAACCCAAACAGGTCGCCATCATCGACGAGCAGATCTGTATCGGCTGCACGTTGTGTATCCAGGCCTGCCCGGTCGACGCCATTGTCGGTGCTGCCAAGCAGATGCACACCATCGCTGAAGATCTCTGCACCGGCTGCGAACTATGCATTCCGCCCTGCCCGGTGGAATGTATCAGCATGGTGACCGTGGCTGACACGCCAAGCACCTGGAAGTGGCACAAACCCGGTCAGCAACGGGTGATACCCATCGTGCCAGTCGGCAACATCATGCGCAGCGAGGCTGCCTAACATGAAACTCTTTACCTTCAAGGGGGGCGTCAAGCCGGATCCGAACAAGACGCGATCGACCCAACTGCCGATCGCACAGGCACCGCTGGTCGACCGCTACATCGTGCCGCTCCACCAGAATATTGGCGGCACCCCCCGGCCCATCGTCCAGGTCGGCGATCACGTACTTAAGGGCCAGCGACTCGGCGATGCCGATGGCTGGGTGTCGGCGGCCGTGCATGCCCCGACCTCGGGCACCGTGGTGGAAATTGGCCCGCACATTATTCCGCACCCCTCCGGATTGCCGACCGATTGTGTTGTCATCGAGGCCGACGGGCACGATACATGGATCGATCGCCAACCGTTCGATATCGACAACGCCACCCCCGAAGGCGTCCGCGACTATCTGCGCGACATGGGCATTGTCGGCATGGGCGGTGCGGTCTTCCCGAGCCACGTCAAACTCAGTGTGCCCGGTGGCAAACCGATCGACCAACTCATTATCAACGGTGCCGAGTGCGAACCTTTTATTTCCTGCGATGATCGTCTGATGCGCGAACAGGCACTGGAAGTCATCCACGGCAGCGTGTTGTTCGGCCGGCTCGTTCACGCCGGCAAGGTATTGATTGGCGTCGAGGACAACAAGCCCGAAGCCATTGCCGCACTCAAGACGGCGCAAGAGCAACTCCATGCGCCCGTCGATATTGTGACCGTGCCAACTATCTACCCTACGGGCGGCGCAAAAGAATTGATTCGGGTGCTGACCGGCAAAGAGGTGCCCGGCAGCAAGCGCTCGACGGACTTTGGTGTCCAGGTGTTCAATGTGGCCACGGTGCAATCGGCCTGGCGTGCCGTCACTTACGGCGAACCGCTCATTTCACGCATCGTGACCATCAGTGGTGCCGTTGGCGAAGCACGCAACTGGTCTGTGCCCATTGGCATGCCCATCGGCGCACTCGTCCAGCTCGCCCAACCGAGCGCCGACAACGATGGCGTCATCATGGGCGGCCCGATGATGGGTTTTCGCATCAGTTCGGCTGCCGCGCCTGTGGTCAAGTCAACCAATAGCCTGATCGTCCATGCGCCGGGACTGTTTCCGCCGAAGCCCGCAGAATTGCCCTGTATCCGCTGCGGCAGTTGTGCCGAGGCCTGCCCGCAGGAGCTGCAGCCCTTCGAGCTTTACTGGTGGTCGCGCGCCAGCAAATTCGACAAACTCGAAAACTACAAACTTTTCGACTGCATCGAATGCGGTTGCTGCGACTACGTCTGCC
>JBDQLO010000056.1:0-5825 GCA_040262735.1 Fluviibacter sp. | reverse complement strand
GTCCTGCGTAAACGTGGCGTTGAAGACATCACGCCCAGCAGGTTATGCACGCATACGCTGGCAGATCGCTTTTATTCCTACCGACGTGATTCGGTTACCGGTCGCATGGCCTCATTGATCTGGCTGGAATGATCACGCCCTATAATGTGCACCCCGACTGACTTTCCCCCAAAGTAACCCATGAGTTTCTCGCCGCTGACCTGGATTATTCTGATGTGCCTTGCCGGGTCGCTGGCCAGTACCCTGGTGTCGTTGCTTGCCTCGCTGGCCACGCATCCGCGTATCGTGCCGGTTATGGTGTCCTACGCGATCGGCGCCATGCTGGGTGCGGTCTTCCTCGATCTGTTGCCGCATGCGCTTGAGCACTCAGGCAATATCGACGCCGTGCTGCTGACGGTGCTCGGCGGCATTCTCTTTTTCTTCCTGCTGGAGAAGCTGGTGCTGTGGCGGCACTGCCATGAACACCATTGCGAAGCGCATGAGCCTCCAGCACACACGCACAGTCCTCGTGCCTCTGGCTGGCTGATTCTGGTGGGTGATGCCGTTCACAACTTCGTCGATGGCATTCTGATCGCGGCCGCATTCATGGGTGGCGTCGAAATCGGTATCGTCGCGGCGCTCGCGATCATCGCGCACGAAATCCCGCAGGAAACCGGCGACTTCGTTATTCTGATTCACGCCGGTTTCAGTCGTGTCAAAGCGGTTTTGCTTAATTTGCTGGCCAGCATCACCACGCTGGCCGGTGCGGTGCTCGCTTATCTGCTGTTTTCCGGCATGGAAGTCTGGGTGCCGTTTCTCTTGGCGGTAGCCGCTGCCAGCCTGATTTACGTTTCTGTGGCAGACCTGATTCCGGGGTTGCATAAACGGGCTGAGATCAAAGCAACCCTGCTGCAGATGGCCATGATTCTCTCGGGTGTCTTATCGATTCAGGTTGTCCAGTGGTTGATCGGAGGTAATCACGCATGATGAACTTTCATACTCCCTTCTGGCCAGGCATGCAGGGCATTGCCGATCTGCCGAAACAGATCGAGATGATGACGCAAAGCTGGACCAGGTTTCTGCAGGACAAGCTACCGGCTGATGGCCCGGGTGCCATGGCAGCGCTCGCGCCGCAGGTCGACAAGATGCAACCTTTGGTCGCGGAACTGATGTCGGCGCATAAAGCGTTGTGGGATCAGATGCTTCAGGAGCGAGGAGGTGCAGCGTCGACACCGGCGGTACCCGAAGTCCTCAAGGACAAGCGTTTTTCATCGGCGGCCTGGTCGTCGAGTCCGGTCTATGACTACATCCGTCAGGCCTATGTGCTCAATAGCCGCTTTCTGAGTCAGCTGGCCGAAACACTGCCGACCGAGAACGCCAAGGACGCCGCACGTGTGCGTTTTCTCACAGGCCAGTTCATCGACGCGCTGTCGCCCAGCAATTTTGCGGCGACCAATCCCGAAGTGATTCAGAAAGCATTGGCCACCGAGGGCAAGTCGATTACCGAAGGCATCAATAATCTATTAAAGGACCTGGCCAAAGGCCGCATCAGTACCACTGACGAGAGTGCCTTTGAAGTCGGTAACAATCTGGCGACGACCGAAGGTGCTGTGGTCTTTGAGAATGAACTTATCCAGCTGATCCAGTACACGGCGCTCACCCCCCATGTCGGTCAGCAGCCCTTGCTCATTACACCGCCGTGTATCAACCGCTTCTACATCATGGACCTGCAGCCCGAGTCGTCGCTGGTGCGTTATGCCGTGGAGGCCGGGCATACGGTGTTTCTGATTTCGTGGAAGAACCCCGGGCAGGAAGATGCGACACGTACCTGGGATAATTACCTCGAACTGGGCCCGTTTGCCGCCATCCCTGTCGTGCAGGCCATCACCGGCAGCAAGACGATGAACATGCTTGGCTTCTGCATTGGCGGCACACTGCTCTCGTCGGCGCTGGCGGTCCTTGCGGCGCGCGGTGAGCAGCCGGCGGCCTCGTTGACGCTGCTGACGACCATGCTCGATTTTGCCGATACCGGTGATATCGACATCTTCGTCGACGAAGCTTCGGTCGCCACCCGCGAGGCGGCGATCGGGCAGGGGGGACTGCTTGAAGGGCGTGAACTGGCCACCATGTTCTCGTCGTTGCGACCCAACGATCTGATCTGGCCTTACATTTCGGGTAATTATCTGTTGGGCAACACGCCGGCGGCTTTTGATATTCTTTACTGGAATGCGGATTCCACGGGCTTACCGGGCCCCATGGCCTGCTGGTATCTGCGAAACACCTATCTCGAGAACAAGCTGCGTATTCCCGGCGAACTCAAACTCTGCGGTCAATCAGTTGATCTCGGGCAGATCAACGCGCCAACTTATCTGTTCGCAGCACGGGAAGATCACATCGGGCCCTGGCAGACCGCCTACCTGGTCACCCGTTTGTTGCCTGGTCCGCATCGTTTCGTGCTCGGTGCCAGCGGTCACATCGCCGGTGTGATTAACCCGGTCAGCAAGAACCGGCGGAGCTACTGGGTCGATGGCGATCAAAAAGGCGACCCCGCACACTGGTTCGCCACCGCGCAGGAAAAACCGGGCAGCTGGTGGCAGGACTGGTCATCGTGGTTGAACCAGCATCAGGGTGGCAGCAAACCTGCGCCCAAGGGTCTTGGCAACAAGCAATACCCCCCCATCGAACCGGCACCCGGGCGATATGTCATAACCCGTTGACTTATCGAGGTTCTCTGGTTTTTTTGTTGCTTGCTGCCTACATTTTGGAAACAATTGTTGCGGTGCGCAATGATGCGGGATAAAATTCGGCTACCGCAGTAATTATAGAACCGCCCGGTTTTTAATCGCTCCCAGATTACTCCTCCGAAAGGACCTTCATATGACTCAGCACATCGCATTCGTCACCGGCGCCATGGGTGGCCTCGGTACCGCCTTCTGTCAGGCTTTCGACAAAGCAGGTTACAAAGTGGTTGCCGCCTATCACCCCGAATTCGACGACAAAGATGCCTGGTTGGCTGAGCAGAAAGCGGAAGGTTTTAATAAATTCATCCCCGTGCCGTGCGATGTCAGCAACTACGAATCCTGTGTGGCTGCTGCAGCCGAAGCCGAAAAGCTGGCCGGTGGCGTTGTGGATATTCTGATCAACAACGCTGGCATTACCCGCGACAAGTTCTTTACCAAGATGGACGCCGGCCAGTGGAACGCCGTGATCAATACCAACTTAAACAGCGTGTTTAATGTTACCAACCCGTTCGCTGCCAAGATGGCTGAAAAGGGCTGGGGTCGTATCATCAATATCTCGTCGGTGAACGGTGTCAAAGGTCAGGCCGGTCAGACCAACTATTCGGCCGCCAAGGCCGGTGTGATTGGTTTCACCAAAGCGCTGGCTGCCGAAATGGCGACCAAGGGTGTGACGGTCAACGCTATCGCCCCGGGCTATGTTGCGACCAAGATGGTGATGGCTATCCGTGAAGACATCCTGCAGAGCATTGTCGACACCGTGCCGATGAAGCGTCTGGCCAAGCCCGAAGAGATCGCTGGTCTCGCCGTGTACCTGTCGTCGGATCTGGCCGGCTTTATCACCGGTACGACCATGAACATTAACGGCGGTCTGTACTACCAGTAAGCGGTTTATATGCGCTGCATCGGCGATATGCTGATTGCATCGCATTGATTTAAAAGCCCTGTCGCGTTTTACTCGGCAGGGCTTTTGGTTTTATAATGCATTGCAAAATCGGAAATTATCGAAGACCGATGCGTAGAACCACTTCAAGAATTCTGTCCAAGGCCATCGCATGACTGAAACGCAACGCTTGATCAAGAAGTATCCAAATCGCCGTTTGTACGACACCCGCACCAGTGCCTACATCACGCTGGCTGATATCAAGGAGCTCGTGCTGCAGCATGAAAACTTTACGGTGGTCGATGCTAAAACGGGGGACGACCTGACCCGCGCTATCCTGCTTCAGATCATTCTGGAAGAAGAAAGTGGTGGTGTGCCCATTTTCAGTAGCGAAGTGCTGTCGCAAATGATCCGTTTCTACGGTAACGCCATGCAGTCTGTGCTCGGTCAATACCTCGAAACCAACATGAAAGCCTTTGTCGACTTCCAGAAGAAGATGCAAGGCAACAGCAACAGCAGTGATCTTTGGTCGCAGTTCCTGAACTTCCAGGGCCCGGCCATGCAGACACTGATGTCGACCTACATGGACCAAAGCCAGAAGATGGTTCAGAACATGCAAACCCAGATCCAGACGCAGGCGCGCAGCATGTTCCAGGGCATATCGAACAAGTAGACGCGTTCGCTGTCAAAAGAGAGCGCCGCAGTTGCGGCGTTTTTTATTTAGAGCTGGTCAGGCTTTGCGCAGGGCCATGTGCGCCGCAATGAGCGCAGTAATCTGCTCCCGGTAAATGCCAGTCTGTTGGCCGGAAAGAATCGCGCGTAAGGTGCCACGGGCAAAAGCCATTGTGTCGAGCGCCATCAGCAATGGATCGAGTCCGGGTTTGAGTTCCTTGCGTTCTGCCGCGGCGCGATACCGCTGTTCAAAGATTGAAAGAATATCGGTGCAGGGTTCGGTAATGACCTGGAGCGCTTCGTGAAACTCGTCAACGTACTCACAGCGCAGCAGAATGATTTCAAGAGTTTCACGAGCGGCTTCGTTGCCGAGCAGTGCAGTGAAGAGCGCTTGCAGATAGTGGCCAATCAATTCGAGCGGCGGCGCTTTGCCCGTTAGTAATTCTTGTAGACGATCAAACTCACCGGTATAAGTCTGCTTCACCGCAAGAAATAGATCCGCCTTATTGGTAAAGTGCCAATACACCGCCCCCCGCGTGACGCCGGCCGCTTTGGCCACCTTGTCCAGCGTCGAGCGGTTGACGCCGTCCGCATGAAACACCCGACGGGCCGCATCGATGATTTGCGCGCGGGTGGCGAGTGCATCCTCTTTGGTTTTACGGGCCATGTTCGTTTCGGGTCAACGGGTCTTATTGAGTCAAATTCCTTCGAATTATAGGTCAATATACATACATCCGGAAATGTATATAATGTTCGATTCTGCCCATTTGATTCTGCCCATTTCAGTACTACCGGATAATCCATGACTGAGAAATCGTCCTCGAAACCGCCTCGTATCAAAGTCTGGTTGAGCCAACAGTGGCAGGTTCTGATGCCTCACGTCCGCCGTATTGCCGAACAGCCGGCTTGTCGAAAGCTGATCGACATCGGGCAGGTGCAGTGGCACCAGCATCGTCGTCGCACCTGGATCAGCGGTAGTGTGATTCTTTTACTCATCGTGCTCTGGAATGCGTGGAGCTTCTGGCAGAAAATGCCCAAAGCCCCGCCGCCGATTCCGGTGACGCTTCTGGTTGCCGAACCGACCGCCGTACCCAATGTGATCGAAGTCATGGCGCAAGCGGAGGGAGCCAAGGAAACGGAAGTGCGCGCTCGCGTAGGCGGTATTCTGGTCAAGCGTTTGTACGAAGAAGGACAACGTGTTGAGGCAGGTCAGCCGTTGTTCCAGATCGATCCCGACCCGTACCGGATCAGACTGGAAGAGGCGCAGGCACGCGCTACGCAAACTGCTCGAGAAGCCACCCGTCTGAAAAAACTTTATGCCCAGCAGGCCGTCAGCCGCAAGGAAATGGACGATGCCGTTTCGGCCGATGAAATGGCGCAGGCTAGCCTCAAAGCCGCCCGTCTGAATCTGGAATGGAGCACGGTGACCGCGCCAGTTGCCGGCATTGCCGGTCGGGCCCTGCGTTCCGAAGGCAACCTGATGACAACAAACAGCGACGGCAGTCTGCTCACCGTGATTCATCAGGTCGATCCGATCTGGGTCCGCTTCGGTT
>JBDQLO010000055.1:0-5874 GCA_040262735.1 Fluviibacter sp. | reverse complement strand
TCGTACGCCTGAGTGCCCGAACGGGTGCCGGCTTGCCCGGGTTGCGGGCGGCGATTGCCGAGTTTGCCCGTCCGGACCCTAATTCGGCCTTGGCCGGATTTCAGAATCAAACCTCTTCGGAGTTAGCGCCACCCCCGCTGTCGCCTGATGTCGATCAATGATCCCCAGTGGGGAAATAGCCACCGGCCGGAAAAGAAAGAACCGGAGCAGGTACCAGAAGTAACTGGTACGGAGCCAGTGCAACCCCAAGAAGTTGATTCGGACGCGCAGCTACAAAAAACACCGGTGGCGCAGCCGCCCTCATCTCCCAGAACCCCGCCGCCAGAAGGTCCGCCCGATCTCGAAGAGCTCTGGCAGCGATGGGTGTATCAAACCCGCTGCAAACTTGCCCGCGTTTTCGGCAAAGAACCGCCACCGCGTCAATTGCCCACGATACCGCCTTCGTCTAATCCAGTCCCTGGGGTTGATGTGGCCACCGGTTGGCAGGCGCTGAGTTTCAAGAGCTGGCTGATCGGCGTTTTGTTAATAATTGGCGCCTGGCTGGTGAGTGGGTTCTATCTGGTCGACGCGCAGCAACGCGGTATTGTCAGTCGTTTCGGGGCTGTGATGCGCGTTGAAGACCCCGGTTGGCATTGGCGCTGGCCTTATCCAATTGATGGCGTGCGTCTCGTCAATGTCGCGGCCGATCGTACCCTGGAAGTGGGTCTCGCCGCCCAGAATAACGGCCGATCAGCCGCCGGCTTGATGCTGACTTCGGATGGCAACCTGGTAGGCGTGTCTTATGCGATTGTCTATCAGGTCGCCGATCCGGTGGCTTATGTGGCGCAGGCCGATGCGCCGGTTGATCTTTTAGCGCTGCTTGCTGAGAGTGCTGTGCGCGATGTGGTGAACCAACAGACACTAACGGGCCTACTTAGCGCAAGTGCTGCGTCGACAACCACCACTGGCCAACCTTTGCTGCAGCAGGCGCGCTATCGTTTGCAGACCGCGCTTGCGCCTTTTGCCATCGGGATCGTTGTGAAAGATCTGGCCATTCGTGAAGTGCAATTGCCCGGGCCGGTGCTGCAAGCCGTCAAGGAGATGGAACGCCAGGAACAAGCAAGCAGCAAAGCGTTGCGTGAATCGCAAGTGGCATCCACCGAGCGTCTGATCAAGGCGCGCAAGCTGGCTGCCAAGTTGCAGGATGAAAGCTCAGCCTATGCGCGTGCCGTTGAAAATACCGCAGAGACTCTGCGTAACGCGGCAAGGCCTGATCAGGTAGAGGCACAACAGTGGTTGGCAGATCAAGCGGGGGCCTGGCGACAGCAGTACCCGCTGGTTTTTACAAGTCTGGCCGATTTGCAGGCGCGGGTTCAACCCAAGGCAGCGGGTCGTTCGGCCGATGCCGTGAGTTCGAAAGCGGCGGGGGTCAAGGCGGCGCCTGAGGTGTCGGACAAATGGCGTGACCGCGAGTGGATGCGAACACGGGATCGTGTCGATCGTCCGGGGGGTGGTTCGTGAGCGATCCCGTCATGCAGACACCGGCAAGCCCGCCAAATCTTGCGCGGCCAGTGATGGTTGGTCGGGTAGCGGCGTTATTCAGCCTGGCATTGATTCTGCTCGCCGTGTTTTCAGTCACGATCATTGAGTCCGGACAGTCGGCGGTATTGATCCGTACCGGCGCTGATCAGCCCCGGGTCATTTCGTCGCCGGGTGTCTATTGGCGTATTCCTTTCATCGAACGTGTCTGGCTGATCGATACCCGCTTGCAGACCACTGAACAGATTGAGCCACAGCCTTATATCTTGGCCGATCAGCAGACCCTGGATCTGTCTGTATGGATGGCATGGCGCGTGACGGATCCGGTGCGATTCCAGGCCATGGGTATCACCGACAAAGGTGCTCTCGATGAACGCTTACGCAAAACCTTGAGCGAGGCCTTCGCCACCTGGACCCGCACCCAATCGGCGTCCGGCATTCTCAAAGGACAGGTCAGCCTGCTTTCGAACACTGGCTTGACCGATCTGAATCAGCGCTTGAATGCGCTGGGGGTAGAAGCGGTTCAGGCCGGTTTGCGCCAGGTCGGCTTGGCGAACGCAGAAAGCGAAGCCATCTTCGCGCGCATGAGCGCAAGCAAAAACCGTAACAGCCGACAGTTGATTGATGGGTTGACTGCTGATGAGCGTCAGCTCGTTGCATTGCAAAGCCGCCAGCAAACGCAGGTGTTAGATGAGGCCTATCGCGTAGCTCAGCAGAGCCGCCAACGCGCCGAACAGCAATTGCTCGGCATTCTAGGACGCCAGTATGGCCAGCCAAACAGCTTCGCCGAAACCCTCCGCAATCCACCGCGGGAATCCGTTAAAGCGGATCACTGATTCAGAGGACTGTGCATGAATGACACGATCTGGCTTGCCATTGCCCTGATGCTTGTATTTGAGGGTATGCTCCCATTCATTTCGCCGCGCATGTGGCGCGAAACTTTCGAACGCATGATTCAGTTGCGTGATGGTCAGATCCGATTCCTCGGATTAACTGCCATGCTGGCCGGCGTGCTTATTCTTACCGTAATACGTCAAACATCATGATGAAGTGGTTGCTGCCCGAATCCGTTGCGGATGCATTGCCTGATGAGGCCGCACGACTGGAAACCCTGCGTCGCCGCTTGCTCGACCTTTGCGCCGCGCATGGGTATGAACTGGTGCAGCCGCCGTTGATCGAATATCTGGAGTCCCTGCTAACAGGTGCCGGACGCGATCTGGATCTACGTACTTTCAAGCTGGTCGATCAGACCTCGGGTCGGACATTGGGTGTTCGAGCCGACATGACGGCCCAGGTCGCGCGTATCGATGCACATCTATTAAATCGTCCGGGGGTTGTGCGACTCTGCTATTGCGATAGCGTACTGCATGCGCAGCCGGCCGATATGCAGGCCAGCCGTGAACCCTTTCAGCTCGGTGCCGAGCTCTATGGTTATGCGGACCTGTCAGCCGATCTGGAGATCGTTCGCCTGGCTGCGGCAACGTTGCAGGCTGCGGGTGCGCCGGCAGCGCGCATCGACCTCGGTCACATGGGCATCTTCCGCACACTGATGACGCTGGCTGGCGTGTCTGCCGAGGGTGAAGAGCACTTCTTCAAGCTCCTGCAGCGCAAGGATGCGCCGGGGCTTGAGGCGGAGACTATCCACTGGCGTCCGGAATTGCGCCAGGCAATGATGTCACTCCCGCGCCTGTATGGGGATCGTAGCGTCCTTGAGACGGCACGTCAGGTACTGCCGAAGGTGCCAGCCATCCACAAAGCACTGGACGACCTGGGCACACTCATATCGCAAGCGGCCGATCTGCCGCTTTTCGTCGATCTGTCAGATCTACGCGGCTATCATTACCATAGCGGTATGGTGTTTGCAGCATACTGTCATGGAGACACGTCGGCCATGGCGCTGGGTGGACGCTATGATGGCGTTGGTGCCGCTTTTGGCCGCGCCCGTCCGGCGACCGGCTTTTCGCTTGATCTGCGTGAGTTGTGTCGTCTGGCGACCGTCGATGTCGTCAAAGGGGTGATCTTCGTGCCAGCGCTTCCGGACGGTGCACCAGACGCCGATGTGGCGACGCGAGCTCAAGCAATCAGCGCACTCAGGGGGCAAGGCGAACGTGTGGTCGATGCCCTGCCGGGCGAGCGACGCGATACGAAGAGCCGGATTGTTTATAGTGGTGCGGCGTGTGACCGACAGCTGGTTCAGAAAGCGGGGCAGTGGGTGGTAGAGCCCTGCTGATGGTTTTTTTGATTTTGATTCATCTTTAACGTAGAAGTCAGGTATGGCAAAAAATATCGTAGTCGTGGGTACCCAGTGGGGTGATGAAGGCAAGGGCAAGATCGTTGACTGGCTGACCGATAACGCCGGTGGTGTTGTGCGTTTTCAAGGCGGCCACAATGCGGGCCACACCCTGGTCATTGGCGAAAAGGAATACAAGCTTAATCTGGTGCCGTCAGGCATCGTACGTGACGGCGTCCATTGCTACATCGGCAATGGGGTTGTGCTCGACATCCACCACCTGCTGGGCGAAATTGCGACGCTCGAAGCCGATGGTCTTAAAGTGCGTGGTCGTCTGACCATCAGCCCCGGTTGTCCGGTTATCCTGCCGTATCACGCGGCACTCGATCGTGCCCGTGAGGCCAAGCGCTGTAGTGATACCAAGATTGGCACCACGGGCAAGGGTATTGGTCCGACCTACGAAGACAAAGTGGCGCGTCGTGCGCTGCGGGTTTACGATCTGTTCCATCCCGAAACGCTGTCAGAGAAACTGGCTGAATTACTGGACTATCACAACTTCGTGCTCACCCAGTATTTGGGCGCCGAGCCGCTCGATCATGCAATGATACTGGCGCAGGCTCTGGCCGATGCCGAGCAGATCAAGCCCTTGGTCGGCGATGTTTCCGCAGCGCTCTATGCCGCCAACAAGGCTGGCCAGAACCTGCTGTTCGAAGGCGCCCAGGGGACGCTGCTCGATATCGATCATGGTACCTATCCCTTCGTCACCTCGTCGAACTGCGTCTCCGGTCAGGCGGCTGCCGGTAGCGGCGTTGGCCCGGGCATGCTGCACTACATCCTCGGTATTACCAAGGCCTATACCACCCGTGTGGGTGGCGGTCCGTTCCCGAGCGAATTGGATATCGAGACCGAAGGCACGCCGGGGTATCAAATGTCGACGGTCGGCCGCGAGTTTGGCACCGTGACCGGCCGCAAACGCCGCTGTGGCTGGTACGATGCTGCGGCCATGCGCCGTTCGGCCATGATCAATGGGCTGACCGGCCTATGTATTACCAAGCTCGATGTGCTCGACGGTATTCAAGAACTCAAGATCTGTACCGGCTACAAGCTCGATGGCCAGATCCTCGATCTGCTCCCGCTGGGTGCGGATGACGTGGCGCGTTGCGAGCCGATCTACGAATCGATGCCGGGCTGGACGGACACCACCTTTGGTGTCAAACGCTGGGAAGATCTGCCGCAGGCGGCCAGAAATTATCTGGAACGACTGGAGCAGGTGACCGGTGTGCCGGTGGCGGTTGTCTCCACCGGTCCCGAACGTGATGAAACCATTGTTCGTGTTCACCCGTTCGCCTGATCCAGACTTATTGAGCCCGCATTCGCGGGCTCAATGGCGTATTCGGTCCACCAGGTCTTTGGCCGGAGCCGGACCGAAGCCACTTCAATGCCATAAAATCCCCAAAACAAAAAACCCGCACGAGGCGGGTTCAATGTTTTTCGTTGGTGCCCAGGAGAGGACTCGAACCTCCACGGAGTTACCCGCTAGTACCTGAAACTAGTGCGTCTACCAATTCCGCCACCTGGGCAGGTGCGAAGAGCAATATTATAAAAGAAAGAACGAAAATGTCAAAAAATGCCAAGCGGGTCGCCAAGGTTAGACGCCAGGATCCGCATTACGAACGTGAACTCGGGAAGTATGAAAACCCCCTGCCATCACGTGAGTACGTGATCGAACAGCTGCAAAGTGCCGGACGACCGATGGGTGAGCACGAGCTCGCCGAGAAACTGGCGATCGACAGCGACGAACTCGATGCCTTTGGCCGTCGTGTCCGCGCTATGGAACGCGAAGGTCAACTGATGCGTAACCGCAAGGGCGCGCTGATTTTGCCAACTAAGGCTGATCTGATTGCCTGTCGCGTTGAAGGTCATCCCGATGGCTTTGGTTTTGCCCGTCCGGACACCTCAATCGGGCGCGACAAGAGCGCCGACATCTTTCTGGACAACCGCCAGATGGAAAAAGCGCTGCATGGCGATCGCGTGCTCGTGCGCGTTACCGGCAAGGATCGCCGCGGTCGTCCGGAGGGCAGCATTGTTGAAGTGACCGAGCGTGCCAATACCGAGGTCGTCGGTCG
>JBDQLO010000054.1:0-6033 GCA_040262735.1 Fluviibacter sp. | reverse complement strand
TGTGGGTGCCGATGATCTTCAAGCAGATGATCGATGCCCTGACGCTGACTGAGAACGTGGTGCTGGTGTTACCCGTCAGCCTGTTACTGCTTTACGGCTTGATGCGCCTGGCCAGCACCGGCTTCTCGGAACTGCGAGAAATGCTGTTTGTGCGGGTCACGCAGCAGGCGATTCGCCGGATTGCCCTGTCGGTCTTTACCCATCTGCACAACCTGTCATTGCGTTTTCATCTGGAGCGCCAAACCGGTGGCGTCTCGCGCGATATTGATCGTGGCACGCGGGCGATCTCGAATCTGATCAGCTATACGCTGTATTCCATTTTGCCCACACTCATTGAATTGTTGATGGTCATGACCGTTCTGGCGATCGAATATGACCCGATCTTTGTCTGGATTACGCTCGCCTCGATTGTTGCCTATGTGGCGTTTACGGTCGTCGTTTCCAACTGGCGCATTCATATCCGCCGGGCGGTCAACGAGGCGGATTCGGCGGCTAATACCCGCGCGATCGATAGCCTGCTGAATTACGAAACCGTCAAATACTTCAATAATGAAGCGTTTGAGCTCAACCGTTACAACGAGGCCATGCGACGCTGGGAAGACGCCTCGGTACGCAGCCAGATGACACTAACCGTGCTCAACATGGGGCAGCAGGTCATTATTGTGATCGGCCTTGTCGCCATGATGTGGTGCGCCGCCGATGGCGTGGTCACCGGCACCATGACGGTGGGTGATTTGGTGCTGGTGAATGCCTTTCTGATCCAGCTTTATATGCCGCTGAACTTTTTTGGCGTGGTCTATCGCGAAATCCGCCAGGCGCTGACCGATATTGAGCGGATGTTCGGACTGCTCGGACAACAACGCGAGATTATCGACGCACCGGATGCACGGCCATTACCGCCGGCGCCAGTGAGTGTGCATTTTGATTCAGTCGATTTTGCGTATGAGGCAGCGCGGCCGATTCTGACGAACGTCTCGTTCGAGATTCCTGCCGGGCAAACCGTTGCGGCCGTGGGTCACTCCGGTGCCGGCAAATCGACCCTGGCCCGACTGATCTACCGTTTCTATGATGTGACCGGGGGGCGTATCCTGATGAACGGCATCGACCTCCGCAAGATTGCCCAGGACAGCTTGCGCAATGGGATCGCCATCGTGCCACAGGATACGGTGCTGTTTAACGACACGCTGTACTACAACATTCTGTATGGCAACCCGACAGCGACACGCGATGCGGTGATCAACGCGGCCAAGGCGGCACACCTGCATGATTTTGTCGAAACCTTGCCAGACGGCTACGAAACTCGGGTGGGCGAGCGTGGTCTGAAGCTCTCCGGCGGCGAAAAACAGCGGGTGGCGATTGCCCGGGCGCTGCTCAAAAATCCGCCCATCCTGGTGTTTGATGAAGCGACCTCGGCGCTGGACTCCAAAACCGAGAAAGCGATCCAAGCCAGCATGGAGGTGGCGGCGCGCGGTCGAACGACGCTGATTATTGCGCACCGGTTATCAACCGTGATGAATGCGGACGAAATTATTGTGCTGGATGCCGGACACATCGTTGAGCGCGGCAAACACGCGGCGCTGCTTGCGGCCAACGGCATTTACGCGCAGATGTGGGCGCTGCAGCAACGAGACCGTGATGCCGAGTAAAATAGTCAGACTTTTTACTTCACAGGATTTCGCATGACCTTGATTACGTCACCACTCACCGATGCCCAAGCCAAAATTCTTGGGGCGGTGGCACACCGCCCCGGCACCCTGATCTGGATGGGTCTGCTGATGCTTATTCTGGGCTCCGTCGGCGTCTTCGCCGAAACTTTCTTTTCGATCGCCTCGATTAGTCTGATGGGTGGCTTTGCCCTTGCTGCCGGGGTGATGCAAGCGCTACACGCGTTGCAGGCCAAGGGCTGGAAATCCGTATCGATTCAGCTCGCTTTTGCACTGATCTATGTCGCGATTGGTATCATCGTCTGGGTCTCGCCGGTCGCTGCACTGGAAGGGGTGACGCTCTACATGGCCACGCTGCTGTTCGCGACGGGCGGTCTGCGTCTGGTGACCGCGTTTCAACACACGCAATTGAGTGGCTGGTTATTGCCGCTCGTGTCGGCGGCGCTGTCGATTCTGCTCGGCGGCCTGATTCTGGCCGGCTGGCCGGATAACAGCGTGTGGGTACCGGGCATGCTGATCGGCATTGAATTACTACTCCAGGGTTGGAGTTTGTTTTTCTTAGGTTTAGCAGCTAAAAACGCGGTGAAGTAAGCCGTCACCGACCATAAAAAACGCGACCCTCAGGTCGCGTTTTTTATGGGTACGCTCTAACGTGTGGTTAGGCAGCAGCCTGTTCGGTTTCAACCGCTTCGGTCACTTCCGGGCGATCCACCAGTTCCATGTAGGCGATCGGTGCATTGTCGCCCGGACGGAAGCCGGCTTTGAGGATGCGCGTGTAACCGCCGTTGCGCGCCTGGTAGCGTGGGCCCAGCTCGTTAAAGAGCTTGACGACCATTTCGCGATCACGCAGACGGGCAAAGGCGCGGCGGCGGTTTGCCACAGTCGGCTCTTTAGCCAGGGTGATGATCGGTTCGACGACGCGACGCAGTTCTTTAGCCTTCGGCACGGTGGTGCGGATGGCTTCATGACGCAGCAGGGCGTTGGTCAGGTTGCGCAGCATCGCCAGACGGTGGCTACTGGTGCGGTTCAGTTTGCGAAGACCATGACGGTGACGCATGATGAGTTCCTTTCGTTAATCCGGCGATCAGTTACGCTCGAGACCAGCCGGCGGCCAGTTGTCGAGGCGCATACCCAGGGTGAGACCGCGCGAGGCGAGCACATCCTTGATTTCGTTGAGCGACTTGCGACCCAGGTTCGGGGTCTTGAGCAGCTCGTTTTCGGTACGCTGAATGAGATCGCCGATGTAGTAGATGTTTTCGGCCTTGAGGCAGTTGGCCGAACGCACCGTCAGTTCCAGATCGTCGACCGGCTTGAGCAGCACGGGGTCAATCGGGGCAGACTTGCCACCGTCGGCACCATTGGTGGTGCCTTCGAGTTCAGCGAACAGCGACATCTGGTCGATCAGGATGCGGGCGGCGATGCGCACGGCTTCTTCCGAATCGATGACACCGTTGGTTTCGATGTCCATGACCAGCTTGTCGAGGTCGGTACGCTGTTCAACACGGGCAGCATCAACCGAGTAGGCGACACGACGCACCGGGCTGAAGCTGGCGTCCAGCATCAGATGGCCAATGACCTTGTGCTCTTCGGCTTGCTTGCGCTGGTTCGCCGGCACGTAACCCCGGCCTTTTTCGACCTTGATTTCCATGTCCAGCTTGCCACCGGCATGCAGGTGCGCCAGCACATGATCGGGGTTGATGATTTCAACGTCGTGCGGCACTTCGATATCCGAGGCACGCACAACGCCTTCACCCGACTTGCTGAGCTTGAGCACCACTTCATAGCGACTGTGGAGTTTGAATACAACGCCCTTCAGATTGAGGAGCAGATCAACCACGTCTTCCTGCACGCCATCAATGGTCGAGTATTCGTGAACAACACCGTCGATTTTGACTTCGGTCGGCGCGTAGCCTTCCATCGACGACAGCAGGATGCGGCGCAGGGCATTACCCAGCGTGTGACCGTAACCACGCTCGAACGGTTCCATGACCACCTTGGCGTGAACCGGGGAGATGGTCTGGACATCGATACTGCGCGGTTTCAATAGTGCATTTCCTTGCATGAGCGATTCCTGTTTAAGATTCAAAGTTAGTCTGAAAACTCAGTGAGCCTTAAGGCTTACTTCGAATACAGTTCGATGACGAGGCCTTCGTTCAGGGTCGGCGACAACTCCGAGCGCTGCGGCATGGCCTTGAAGGTACCCTTACCGGCTTTGGCGTCCACCGCCAGCCACTCGGGGAAACCACGACCTTCGGCGGCTTCGAGTGCAGCCTTGACACGCAGTTGACCACGCGAGGCATCGGTCAGTTCGACGACGTCCCCCGGCTTGAGGGTGTACGACGGAATGTTGACGCGCTTGCCGTTAACCAGGATGCCGTTGTGGCGCACCAGCTGACGTGCTTCGGCACGCGAGCCGGCAAAGCCCATACGGTAGGTGGTGGCGTCGAGGCGGGCTTCAAGCAGTTGCAACAGGTTTTCACCGGTCTGACCCTTGCGACGGTCCGCTTCGAAGAAAATCTTGCGGAACTGGCCTTCGAGCACGCCATAGATGCGACGGATCTTCTGCTTGGCGCGCAGGTGCACACCGTAGTCAGACAGACGGGCACCCGAGCGCTGACCATGTTGGCCAGGTGCATAGGCACGGCGCTCGATGGCGCACTTGTCGCTGAAGCACTTCTCAGCCTTGAGGAACAGCTTTTCGCCTTCGCGGCGGCACTGACGGCATTTCGGATCGAGATTGCGAGCCATGTCAGGTTCTCCTTAAATACGGCGCTTTTTCGGCGGACGGCAGCCGTTGTGCGGCACCGGTGTCACATCCGAAATTGCAGTGATCTTGATACCCAGTGCGTTCAATGCGCGCACTGCCGATTCGCGACCCGGTCCCGGGCCCTTGATGCGGACTTCAAGATTCTTGATGCCACATTCCTGAGCCACTTTGCCGGCGGCTTCCGCAGCCACCTGTGCGGCGAACGGGGTCGACTTACGGGAGCCCTTGAAGCCGGCGCCGCCCGAAGTGGCCCACGACAGCGCGTTGCCCTGGCGATCGGTGATGGTGATGATGGTGTTGTTGAACGATGCGTGAACGTGCACGATGCCGTCAGCAATGTTCTTTTTAATCTTCTTACGAACTTTGGTCGATGTCTTGGCCATGTCTGATGCCTTTCCTTATGCGACTCGGTTACTTCTTACCAGCGATCGCGGCCTTGCGCGGACCCTTACGGGTACGGGCATTGGTGCGAGTACGCTGACCACGACAAGGCAGACCCTTGCGATGGCGGAAGCCACGATAGCAACCCAAATCCATGAGGCGCTTGATGTTCATGGTGACTTCACGACGCAGGTCACCTTCAACGGTGAACTTGGCCACTTCGTCACGCAGACGTTCCATGTCGGCGTCCGTCAGATCTTTGATCTTGGTCGAACGCGTCACACCGGCTGAATCACAGATTTTCTGTGCACGGGTACGACCGATACCGAAAATTGCAGTCAGTGCGATTTCGGCGTGTTGATGATTGGGAATGTTTACCCCAGCAATACGAGCCATTGAGTATCCTCAGTCTCTACTGATCTTGAACAATTGCGTCGATGACGCAATTAACCCTGACGCTGCTTGTGGCGTGGATCGGTGCAAATCACGCGCACCACCCCTTTGCGGCGGATGATCTTGCAGTGCCGGCAGATGCGCCGTACCGAAGCCAAAACTTTCATTACCTACTCCTTTATGTCGACGTTCCGCCCAGCCGTGGCTTTCCGTCGGGTTCTTGCGTAGAGAATTAAAAACAAAAACTAAAAACGATTCCTTCGGTCTTACTTGGCGCGGAAGGTGATCCGCGCCTTGGTCAGATCGTAGGGGGTGAGTTGCACGGTGACTTTGTCACCGGGCAGGATACGGATGTAGTGCATCCGCATCTTGCCGGAGATGAAGGCATGGACTTCGTAGCCGTTTTCCAGCTTCACCTTGAAGGTTGCGTTGGGGAGGTTTTCCAGCACCTCGCCTTGCATTTCGATCAAGTCTTCCTTAGCCATCTTCTTAGCGACCGCCCAATCCGCCCTTGAAGTTGGCCTTCTTGAGCAGATTTTCATATTGATGCGACATTGCGAAGGCCTGTACCTGGGACATAAAGTCCATGGTCACGACCACGATAATCAGCAGCGAGGTGCCGCCGAAGTAGAACGGCACGTTCCACTTGAGAATTAGGAATTCCGGCAATAGGCAGACAACGGTGATGTAAACGGCACCGATCAGCGTGAGACGGGTCAGAATTTTTTCGATGTAGCGCGACGTTTGCTCACCCGGACGAATGCCCGGAATGAACGCGCCACTCTTCTTGAGGTTATCCGAGGTTTCACGGGTGTTGAACACCAGAGC
>JBDQLO010000053.1:0-6056 GCA_040262735.1 Fluviibacter sp. | reverse complement strand
ATGACAACCTTGGCGTCGACGCAGCAGAACTGATCCGTCAAGCAATCGACCAAGGAGCTGATGGTGTCGTAGGGCCAAACTGGGTTCCCGAAGCAATGGATCCTGCGTTCCAAGCCGTCGTTGATGCTGGCATCCCGCTGGTCATCTACAATGCCGGTGGCATCGAGGCGGCTGACCGTTTGGGTGCGCTGAACTATGTTGGAGCGGTTGACTACCTTGCAGGTGTTGCTGGCGGTGAATGGTTGGGCAACAACGGTGCAACCAACGGCTTGTGTGTCAATTCGTTGCCAGGCGCTGCTAACATCGAAGACTACTGTAATGGTTTTGCAGAAGGCTTGGAGAATACGGGTAATTCCGCATCGACGATGCCGCTGCCTGCTACTGCGCAGGGCAACGTGACCGCAGTGGCACAAGCTGTGCGCGCGCATCTGCTTCAGAATCCTGAAATCGATGCGGTTTTCGCGACAGCGAACCTCGACGCTGTCGGTATTGTGCAGGGCATCCAGCAGGCGGGTAAAGCGGGCCAGGTGCAGGTTTGCGGTATCAACTTTGATGAGGCGATCTTGTCTCAAATCTCTGCTGGTGCACAGTCATGTGCTGTTGACCAACAAGGCTATCAGCAGGGCTTCTATGCCGTTTCCATCCTTAATGGGCACATCAATTATGGTCTGTCGATTCCCACACGCGAGATCTTGACCGGTCCGGGTATCGTCGATGCTGCGAACATCGCGGCGACGTTGTCCGGTGCCTCTGAAGGTACCCGCTAACTTTATGACTAATCGGGGCCGCGCGCGATGTGCGGCCTCGCCAAACATGGACCACGGGTTTGTGGCACCGAAGGAACAACATGTCATCTGACGCGAATACATCACACGATCTTGTCGGAATGCTCGGCAAGCTGATCCGGCGGCCAGAGTTTGGCACGCTGATCGGCACGGTCGTGGTCTATGTTTTCTTCGCGTACCTAGGCGGCAAGATATTTCTTGGTGCGCCGGGATGGTCTGCTTTCCTGACAATGGCGGCCGAGGTTGGTATTATCGCTTTGCCTGTTGGGCTTTTGATGATCGCAGGCGAGCTTGATATCTCGGTCGGGGCGGTGGTGCCCGCTGCGGCGCTGACCACTGCACTGGTCTCTGGCCATTACGATTTGCCGACTTGGTATGGTGTCTTTGCCGGTCTGGCGGTTGGCGTGATGGTAGGTTTCATCAACGGCCAGTTGGTTACGCGCACCTCGATCCCGTCACTGATCATTACGATTGGCACGATGTTCGGTGCGATGGGGCTGACATTGGGATTCACTGTCATGATCGCCGGATCGACCGGTGTCTTCATGACGCCCGACCCTTCGGCCAAGGCGCTGTTGGGGTCCTCGATCAATTTCATGTTCCGCGCTACGATCTTCTGGTGGATCGGATTTGCCGCCATCGTCTACTACTTCCTACACATCTCACCTTGGGGAAACTGGGTTTTTGCACTTGGTGGCGACCGCGAAAGCGCGCGCAACGCGGGCATACCGGTTAGCCGCGTTACTGTGGGGCTTTACATGCTCAGCGGCTTTGCAGCCGCCTTTGTCGGCGTCAGTCAGGTACTGACCTTTGGTAGCGCACAGGTCGCGGCGGGGCAGGCGTTTATCTTCAACTCGATCATGTGTGCGGTCATCGGTGGTGTTCTTCTCACTGGCGGATCGGGCTCGGTGATCGGCATTGTGTTGGGCACACTTACCTTTGCTATCGTCAATCAGGGAATCTTCTTCAGCGGGATCGACCCAAACTATGGCTCGATCATCATCGGAGCGCTGCTGCTGATCGCCGTGATGTCGAATGACACTTTCCGTGCGCTCGCGCTGTCTTATGCCACAAAAAAGAAGGAGGGCTGAGCCATGCGAGACGCTTTCGCTAACTTCCTTCGTCTGCCAGGTGCTGGCGCTGCTCTCAGCCTGATAGGTATTCTAGCATTCTTCGTGATCTTTGGCAGTGTCGATCTGGTCCAATTGATGGGTGCCGCCAGCTGGGTAAACTTTGCCGCCAATCTCGGGATTGTGGCAATCCCGGTGGGATTGCTAATGATAGCAGGCGAGTTGGACATTTCCATCGGGGCGATGATCCCTGCTGGTTCCATGACTGTCGCTATTGTCTCCGGGCACTACGAGTTGCCGATCATCTTCGGTATGATTGCGGCTCTTGGGCTTGGCGTGATCGTTGGAACGATCAATGGGTTACTGACAATTCGCACCACGGTGCCCTCGCTCATCATTACTTTAGGTACTTTGGTGGCGATGCAGGGGATTGTCCTGACCGCGTCCAAGGTGCTCACTGGAGCGGCCAGCGTCGCAGTCACAGCACCCGAATGGGCCAAGGTCATATTTGGCAGCCTTCTTGGGGCCAGCCATCAGGTTATCATTGTTTGGTGGGTGATCATCGCCGTCATCTTTTGGTTCGTCGTGCACAAGCAGCGGTTCGGCAACTGGCTTTTCGCTATGGGCGGTGACCGCGACAGCGCCCGCAATGCTGGCATTCCTGTGGACCGCATGACCATCACGCTTTTCATCCTGTCCGCTACCGCTGCGACCTTTGTCGGAATGTGCCAGGCGATACTGTTCAATTCGGCACAGGTCTCTGGCGGCATGGGGATCATTTTCAATGTGATCGTTAGCGTCGTCGTGGGTGGCACGCTTTTGACCGGTGGTTTCGGTTCCGTGATCGGGATCTTTGTCGGAACCCTGACTTTCGCGATTGTTAACCAAGGCATCTATTTCACCCAGATTGACCGCAACTGGTCGAACCTGATCATCGGGGCGACACTGCTGATCGCCGTCGGAATGAATGAGAGCTTCCGTTCGCTGGCCATGTCCATGGTCGCGCGTCCGAAGAAACCGGCCTGAACCGCGTGGAGGAGCGCGCAATGGTCACAAGTCTATGTCAAGCCGTCGCATGACGGACAAATGAGGAGGAACACAACATGAAACTCACCAAAACCCTTGCGGTGGCAGCGACTGCCGCCTTGATGGCGACCGGCGCTTTCGCCCAGGACATTGCGGTTATCGCAGGCTCCATCGAAGATTCATTCATGGACAAGATCAAGAAGGGTGTCGATGACGCAACCTACATGGTCGACGCCAATGGTGGTTCGGTGCAGTATCTACGCACCCAAAACTATGAGAACTTTGGGCCAGATCTTGTGACACTGATCAATCAAGCGGTCGCACAAGGCGTCGACGGAATCGCGATCCCAGTTTGGGTTCCTGATGCGCAGATCCCCGCGCTGAACGCTGCGCGTGAGCAGGGGATAGTGATCATGCAGTACAACTCCGGCCTTCCCGTCAAGGACGACATCGGTGCTATAAACTACTTCGGGTCCGACGAATATGAAGCCGGTGTTGGCGGCGGTCGCTACCTTGCCGAAAACGGCGCCGAGCACATCATGTGCCATATTCAGGTTCCCGGTGCGATCAATCTCGAAGAGCGTTGTCGCGGTGTTGTCGATGGTGCGACCGCAGCTGGTGCTAAGGTCACAGTTCTGAATACGCCTGCAAACCTTGATGGCGATGTCACTGGTACAGCCGAAGCCATGAAAGCAGAGTTCATCGGCGATCCGTCGATCGACGCGCTGATCTCCTGCGCTGACTTCGGTGCTGCTGCTGCTGTTAACGCTGTCGAGCAGACCGGTGTAGAGATGATGATCGGTGCTTTTGATTTCAGCCCTGCATCGCTTGACCGGATTTCGGCTGGCACTCAGACAATGGCGATCGACCAACAGCCATACCTGCAGGGTTTCTTGGCAACGTCAATGCTCTTTGCACACCTGAAGTTCGGGACAGAGATTTCGACTGACCCAGTACTAACTGGCCCAGCAATCATCGATGCCGCTAATGTGGAATCGGTCAAGGCAGGCGCGGAGCTTGGCGCTCGCTAGACCCCAAATGCTCCCGACCAGACCTTTGGTTGGGGGCATCTACAACAGAGATTTCGACAGGCCCAAAAAAACTCAAGCTTAGCAGAGGGAAGCAAGGACCATGGCGGACACACAGATTAACCAGGGTGCGGTCAAGCGATCAGGCGGGTTCTCTTTCCTGAGCCTCTTCAGGCGACCCGAGGCCGGAGCTGCAGCAGGCTTCATTCTTATCTTTCTTTTCTTTGGCTACTTTGGTGTCGAGAAAAATTTCCTGACTGCACTGGGAACGTCCACTTGGCTCAACTTCGCTTCGAAAGTTGGGATTATCGCGATCCCGATTGCCTTCTTGATGATCGCGGGCGAGCTGGATATTTCGATTGGAGCGATTATCCCTGCAGGCGGTATCGTGATGGCCTTGTCGGTTGAAACCTTCGGATTCAATATCTGGTTTGGTGTCTTGATAAGCTTTGCGGTTGCCGCAGCCATTGGCTGGGTGAACGGCATGCTCGTGACACGAACGCGAGTGCCATCATTGATCGTGACCTTGGCCACACTCTTTGTCGTTGCAGGTTTGAACGCCTATATCAGCAAGCAGATAGCAGGAACGACGCAGCACAGCATGCCCGATGCGGGCGTGATTTCGGAATTCCTCTTAGGGGATTACCATTCGCTTGTTCTAGGCGATGGCGACAATGCATTCACCATTTTCCGCAGCCTTCAAAGCTCATTCTTCATCTGGATTGCCGTCGCAATTGCCTGCTTCTACATCCTTCACATCTCTCCATGGGGAAACTGGATTTTGGCAATGGGCGGCGACCAAGAAAGCGCCCACAATGCTGGCATTCCGACCAAACGCCTGAAGATTGCACTGTTCATGCTGTCTGCAATGGCTGCCGCGCTGGTTGGGATGACTGAGGCGGTTCTTGCCAATACGGCCAGCACGACGACTCAGTTCGGGATGATCTTCAATACGATCATCTGCGTTGTAGTTGGTGGTGTTCTACTGACGGGCGGCTTCGGCTCAGTGGCCGGCGTGGTCTTTGGGACTCTGACGTTTGGCATTGTGTTCCAAGGGATCAACTTCACCGCCTTCGACAAGGATCTCAACATGCTCTTCATCGGCGCGCTCCTACTGGTTGCCGTTCTGATGAATGACACCTTCCGAAACCTGGCGACCAGCGCGTCGACCACCAAGAAAAAGTGAGGGCAAAGATATGTCTGACAAAACTCCCGTTCTGGAAATGCGCAAGGTCGACAAGAGCTTTGGCCCAATCGACGTGCTTCATGAAATCAGCCTGAAGGTCAACGAAGGCGAGGTGTTGTGCCTGCTGGGCGACAACGGTGCTGGCAAATCAACGTTGATCAAGACACTCTCTGGTGTCCATCAACCGACCCGTGGCGAAATGTATATGGATGGCAAGCCGGTTAGCTTCTCCAATCCGAAGAACGCACAGGAAATGGGCATTGCTACGGTCCACCAATTCGGCGGCACCTACCCCTTGATGTCGATCGGCCGCAACTTCTTTGCGGGCGCGGAACCGACCAAAGGCTTTGGTCCCTTCAAGATTTTCGACAGGCAGAAAGCTAACAGCATTGCTGTTGAGCAAGTACAGCGGTTTGGCATTACACGCATAACCGATGGTGATCGCCTCGTTGGTGGTCTTTCCGGCGGCGAGCGTCAATCTCTGGCCATCGCCCGCGCGGTATATTTCGGTGCGCGAGTTCTGATTCTGGATGAACCGACCGCCGCGCTGGGTGTCAAACAGGCCGCGCACGTCCTGCGCATCGTGAACGAGGCCAAGCGGCGCGGGCTGGCGGTGATCTTCATTACCCACCAAGTCATGCACGCAATGGCGGTTGGTGACCACTTTGCCGTGCTGATCCGAGGGGCTATCGCTGCCGACTTCCGCAAAGGCGACAAGACCCGAGAAGAAATCGCCGACCTTATGGCGGGCGGTGAATCCATGGCCGATCTCGAAGCCAATATCGAAGGCTACATGGAAGCCCACGATGGTCAAGTGCCCGACCCCGTGCACTAGGCCTGCCCACCTCTGCATTGCGTGCCCCTCCCGTGCGCAATGCGGAAAGACACCTGGTCGTGCTGTTCACGGCCATTATTGAAAGACTATCATGAGCATTAAAATTGCCGTCATTGGTGCCGGTAT
>JBDQLO010000052.1:0-6095 GCA_040262735.1 Fluviibacter sp. | reverse complement strand
TCTTGAGCCCGGAGTTACCCTTGGCGATTTTGACCACGAAGCGCAAGCTTTTGGTCTGGTGACTCCCCTTGGAATTAACTCGACGACTGGCGTAGGCGGCCTCACCCTCGGTGGTGGCTATGGCTGGCTCGGGCGCCGGTGGGGCTGCCACCACGGGTGTGCTAACCGCAACGGGGGCTGGCGATGTGCTCAGTTCAAACACGGGCGCAGCGGCCGCAGCGTTAGGCGCGGCGACTTCGTTGGGGGCCACGGCTTCTAGCGGTGCCACCGGGTTGCTGTCGGCGTTGGTGGTGTCACTGGCGGTGTCACGTTCGCCACGCTCACGACGGCCGCCACGGCGACCACGACGACGGCTGTTGCTCGGGCTGCCCGATTCATCCTGTCCTTCGATAGCAGGGACCGTATTTTCGGCGACCACCGAGGCGTTGTCTGCCGATGGGTCTGTGGCTTGTGCGTTGTTGCGGTTATCGCGCGCACCGCGACCACCCCGGCGACGGTTGTTGCCGTTGCCGCTGGTGTCTTCCTGGCCGGTTTCGGCATTGGCGCTTCGTTCGTTACGCTGACCACGCTGACGGCTTTCCTGGCCCTCGGCACGCGGGGGACGCTGACGGCCTTCGCCGCGCTCGCCACGCGGGGTGCGCTGACGGCCTTCGCCATCGCCCTGGCTATGACGGCGGGTGTTGCCACGAGCGCCTTCACGCGGTGTGCGTGAACGTGCCGTTTCTACCGGCGGCTTTTTCTTGGTATCGCCACTCAGCCAGCTGAACAGCTTGGTGATGAAGCCGCCACTCTTTTCTTCCTGCGCCGGTGCTGCGGCCACGATCGAGACGGGGGCGGGCTGCGCCGGGGCAACGTTGCGAATTGCTGCAGCCTGACGGTTCTGGTTTTTCTGTTCGACCGAGAACACAGGTGCTTCGATCAGCGGTTGATCAACCATCTTGTAAGACGGTTCACGGTGGTCGTCCTGGTTCAGCTCGTCATGACGCAGACGCACGATCTGGTGCGCCGGTGTTTCGAGATGCTTGTTCGGCAAGAGCAGGATGGTGATTTTGTGCCGTAGTTCGATGGCCTGGATATCGGCACGCTTTTCGTTGAGCAGGAAGGTGGCCACATCGACCGGGACCTGGGCGTGCACGGCGGCGGTGTTTTCCTTCATCGATTCTTCTTCAAGAATGCGCAGGATGTGCAGCGCGGCCGACTCGGTCGAACGGATGTGACCCGTACCGGTACAACGCGGGCAGGTAATGTACGACGTTTCAGCCAAGGCCGGACGCAGGCGCTGGCGCGACAACTCGAGCAGACCGAAGCGGCTGATCTTGCTGGTTTGCACGCGGGCACGATCGTGATGCAGGGCGTCACGCAAACGGTTTTCGACTTCGCGCTGGTTGCGGGCGCTTTCCATGTCGATGAAGTCGATGACGATCAGACCACCCAGGTCGCGCAGACGGAGCTGGCGGGCAATTTCTTCGGCCGCTTCGAGGTTGGTCTTGTAGGCGGTTTCTTCGATGTCGCTACCTTTGGTGGCACGACCCGAGTTGACGTCGACCGAGACCAGGGCTTCGGTGTGATCGATGACGATGGCGCCGCCGGACGGCAGGTTGACCTGACGGGCATAGGCCGATTCGATCTGGTGTTCGATCTGGAAGCGCGAGAAGAGCGGCACGTCGTCGTGATAACGCTTCACGCGGTTGACGTTGTGCGGCATCACCTGGCTCATGAAGGCCTGGGCTTGCTCGAAGATGTCGTCGGTATCGATGAGAATTTCACCGATGTCCGGCTGGAAGTAATCGCGGATGGCGCGAATGACGAGGCTGCCTTCCTGGAAGATGAGCAGGGGACCGGTGTTGTCTTTGGCGACCGAGTCAATGGCGGTCCACAGCTGCATCAGGTAGTTAAGATCCCACTGCAGTTCTTCGGCGGTACGGCCAATGGCGGCGGTACGCGCAATCAGGCTCATGCCTTCCGGCACGGTGAGCTGGGCCATGGCATCGCGCAGTTCGGAGCGATCGTCCCCTTCGACACGGCGCGATACGCCGCCGCCGCGCGGGTTGTTCGGCATCAGTACCAGGTAACGGCCGGCCAGTGAAATATAGGTGGTGAGGGCGGCGCCCTTGTTGCCGCGTTCGTCTTTGTCGACCTGAACGATCAGTTCCTGACCTTCTTTCAGGGTCTCCTGCATCTTGGCACGACTGCCTTCACCGTTCGGGGCGTAGTATTCGCGGGCAATTTCCTTGAAGGGCAGAAAGCCGTGACGTTCGGCGCCGTAATTCACAAACACGGCTTCGAGCGACGGCTCGATACGGGTGATGACACCCTTGTAGATGTTGCTCTTGCGTTGTTCTTTCGAGGCGGATTCGATGTCGAGGTCGATCAGTTTCTGACCTTCGACGATGGCGACGCGTAATTCTTCCGCTTGCGTCGCATTAAATAGCATGCGTTTCATTGCGTGGTGCTCCAAAAGCACCGGCGCGGGCAATCCCGCAGGCGGCAACCGACAAGGTGTCAGGCTGGACCTGGACAGGTTCAGGGCTTTCCGGGCGGCGTGCTCTCAAGGCGAGGCAGGGGATATCCGTGTTGGATCCCTAGCCGGACGAACGGACAAGGTGAACCGGTCTGTAACCGGCAGAGGGTGCCTGGCCGAAATCGGCGGCGGCTCTGCCGTGACTGCATTCGGGACTGCATACGCCGGGCGTGTGTCAGTCGGCGACGGCTTCTTGTGTTCGTCTGGGCGAGTCGTCGTGGCCCGGTCCGGCTGCGACAGAACCGCTCGAATCACGAACTCGCCGGGGGCGATTTTGGCTCGAGGTTCCCGGCAGATCGGATGGGCGAAAGATCGCTAACCCACCTGCTGGCAGCACAAACGTGTAAAGTATAAGCCATGTCACGCAGTAATCAACCGTCCTCGCACACTTTAGGTAAAAAAACTGCGTCCGGGGCGGCTAGAAAGCCGGTTTCGCCCAAAAAACAGGGTCTTGGCAACGCGCCGCCCCGTCAAAGCATGCCGCAGCGCCGGGATGCGGCAGCCATGGACAAGGATGTGGTCCGGGCGCCTGCCGTGCAACGCCGCCGGGTGACCGAGGATGAAGCCGGTCAACGGCTGGATAACTATCTGCTGCGTCATCTCAAAGGTGTGCCCAAAAGCCGGATTTACCGCATTGTTCGCAGTGGCGAGGTGCGGATCAATGGTGGTCGTTGTCAGCCCGATCAGCGCCTGAACGCCGGCGATGAGCTGCGTTTGCCGCCGGTGCGACAGGAGGCCTTCGTCGAGTCTCGGCCGCCGGTCGCCCCCGAAGTCGATTTGCCGGTGCTTTATGAGGACGATGGGCTGCTGGCCATTAATAAACCGTGTGGGATCGCCGTCCATGGCGGTAGTGGTCTCGCCTGGGGTGCGATCGAGGCGCTACGGGCGCAGCGACCCACGGCGCGCTTTCTGGAATTGGCGCATCGGCTGGATCGCGAGACCTCGGGCGTATTACTGATTGCCAAGCGGCGCCCGGCGCTGGTGGGGCTGCACGAGATGTTCCGCAGTCAGAAGGGCGACAAACGGTACCTGGCGCTGGTGGCAGGGGCATGGGCCCAGGAGAAGCCGGGCGCCACGCTCAAAATCACCGAGCCGCTTTTCAAGTATCTGACCCCCGAGGGAGAACGGCGTGTCCGTGTTGCCCGGGGTCGGGATCTGACGCACCCGGAGACCCGCCCGGCCGAAACACATTTTCGCCTGAAGCATCAGTATCCGGGTTTTGCCCTGGTCGAGGCCCAGCTCAAGACCGGGCGGACGCACCAGATTCGGGTGCATCTGGCCAGCCTGGGGCACCCGATTGTTGGCGATGACAAGTATGGTGACTTTGCCCTGAACAAGTCGTTGTCGGCCAGCGGCGCACTTAATCGGATGTTTCTGCATGCCGCGAGCCTACGTTGCAAGCACCCGGTGAGCGGTGAACCGCTGCACATTGAAGCGCCGTTGCCGGATGAATTGCAGCGGTTTCTGGATCGTTGTGCCGCTCTCAAAACTTAGAAACCACATGAATAAACGATCGTATGATCTTGTTGTATTTGACTGGGATGGCACCTTGCTCGATTCAACCGGCGCCATTGTCAAAGCGATTCAGGCGGCTAGCCGGGATATCGGCGTGACGCCACCCAGTGATGAAAAGGCCCGTTATGTGATTGGAATGGGGCTGCGCGAGGCCCTGCAATATGCCGTGCCTGATCTGGCCGAATCGCGCTACGACGACCTGGTACAGGCCTATCGTGGGCATTATTTATCGGGAGATCATGAACTCACCCTGTTCGAAGGCGTTGAACCCCTGTTGCAGGAACTGAGAGCCGAGCACCGCTGGCTGGCCGTTGCCACCGGTAAAAGCCGGGTAGGACTGGATCGGGCGTTGGGCCATAGCGGTCTTGGCCATTACTTTGATACGACCCGAACCGCCGATCAAACACGGAGTAAGCCGCACCCCCAGATGCTGGAAGAAATTATTGGCCAATTCGGCGTGGATCCGGAGCGCACGCTGATGATTGGCGATACGAGCCACGATTTGCAGATGGCGTTGAATGCGGGCGCGCATGGTCTGGCCATTACGCATGGCGCGCACCCGCTACATACCCTGCTGGCCTGTCACCCGGTAGGGGTGGTGGACTCGATTCCGGATCTGTCAAACTGGATCAAGAAGTCCGGATAACTAATTGTTATTGCTTGAATAAAAACACGGCCGGCTGTTTGTTGAAGGCGGGTGACGGTGCTTTGCGCCAGGCGCTGACGGGCAGGGTGCGAATGTTTTCTGCCGGGGTGGTCAGCGCTACCGCCAGACACAGTCGGGTCTCCGGGTGCAGGTGCTCGATCAGGCTGCTGTAGAGGCTGGCGTTTCTGTAGGGGGTTTCGATGACGATCTGTGTCTGATTGGCGCTTTTGGAATGGTTTTCCAGTTTTTTAATCATTTTTTGTCGCTCGGCGGCGTCTTGCGGCAGATACCCATGGAAGGCAAAGCATTGCCCGCCCAGCCCGGAGGCCATGAGCGCCAGCAGCAGGGATGAGGGGCCGATATGCGGTATCACCCGCAAGCCCAGCGTGTGTGCCCGGTGAACCAGTTCGGCGCCGGGGTCGGCCACGGCCGGGCAGCCGGCCTCGGAGAGCAGCCCGACGGGCATACCGTCTCGGGCTGGCGCTAACAGCGCATCCAGTTCGCGCGGATTGGTGCCGGATTTACCCAGTTTGCCGCGCCCCGGAAGCTCGCGGATATCCAGTTCGGCCAAGGCCACCGGCATGCCCACCGTCTTGAGAAAGGCGCGGGCGCTTTTGGCGTTTTCAACCACAAAATGCCGTAATTCGCGGATGGCCGGCAACACGGTTGCCGGCAATGACTGCGCGGGGTCGGCCGTCGCCAGTTCGGCGAGGGGCACCGGAATCAGGTGGAGCGTTCCTGGCGTCATGCGTCTCTTTGAGAGTCAGGCATGGGTGAGCGGATTGAATCCGGCCTGGCGCAGCAGGCGGCACAGGGCGATGAGGGGCAGGCCAATCAGGGCCGTGGGATCATCACCCGATAGGCGGTCCAGCAGGGCGATACCCAGGCCCTCGGATTTGGCGGCACCGGCGCAGTCGTAGGCGGGTTCTTTGGCCAGATAGGCCTCAATTTCAGCCAGGCTGAGTTCGCGGAATTCGACATCGGTGCTGACCAGTTCTTCGTAGGCGCGCCCGCTGGTGGCATCGACGAGGCAGAGTGCGGTCTCGAACACGACGGTTTGCCCGCTCAGGGTCTGTAATTGCTCGACAGCTTTGGCATGGTTGCCCGGCTTGCCATAGGCCCGATCGCCCAGCACGGCGACCTGGTCGCTACCGATAATGAGGGCATGAGGGGCATCGGTGGGGAGTTGTTTGGCGATCGCCTGGGCCTTTGCCCGGGCGAGACGGCGGGCCAGGGCGGCGGGATGCTCCCCGGGGTGGGCCGATTCATCAATATCCGGACGGATGACCTCGAAAGGGATGCCCAGGCGCTCCAGTAATTGACGGCGATAGACCGAGCTGGAACCGAGAATCAGTCTCCGGGTCGCGACGGCAGGTGTCTGGACAGTCATGATGGGTGTGCTTTCGATAGCAT
>JBDQLO010000051.1:0-6189 GCA_040262735.1 Fluviibacter sp. | reverse complement strand
GGATTCGGTCACCGTTGACCAGTTCAAAGTCATCTGCTGGCATGGTGATGAGATGTCCCGAGCGCTCCACCAGCAGCGGCACAATCGGTAGGCGCTCTTCCCGATGACGGTTTGAGGTGAGCAGGATGCTGAGGGAGAGTGGCTGTTTGGCAGAGACCAGCGCATCGGTGAGCGCTGGCGTTTTGGCACGGTTGATTTGCAGGCGCCAGACAATGGGAATTTTGCCCTTGCAAATGGGTTTCAGGCGCTCCAGAACGCTGGCTGACCAATCGGCTGGGCGGTGTTCGATTTCACGGATGAAACGCCCGAGCATGGGGGTGGTGAGATAACTCAGGCAAGCATGGGCAATGGTGCGGGTGGTGACCATGGTGAGGTCGGCATCAAAACGCTCGAACAGCACCGAATTGGATGCGCTGTTCTGGCGCATGACGATAAAGAGACTGGCATTGAGTTCCCGGGCGGTGATGGCAATCGACAGGTTATTGATGTCGTTGTCAGAGCCGGCCACCAGGCCAACGGCGTTGGCAATGCCGGCATCGATCAGGGGTGACGACTCGGTACCGGTACTCAGAATGGCCTGATGATCATCGGGGGTGGTAGGCCGCGGATCGATGATGGTGACCTGATCGTGCATACCGAGGGCATCCAGTTCGCGCACAATGGTTCGACCAAAGTGCCCGTAACCACAAACAATCCAGTGCCCCTTGGGCGGCGTGGGCAGCTCGGGCAACGGCGTGCCGGGTACCCGGGTTAGCCATTCGATGAGCTGGAAGCCGGAAGGGTTTCGCAGCGCCAGCGCCAGCCGTTTGGCGTAGAGGGCAAACGGATCGACAATGAAGTTGGTGCCAAACGAGGCCATGTTGGCGCCCGTTGCGGCTTTTTCTGCGCGGGCAATCACCGGTATCCCCGGGTTGAGTAGACGCACATTCATGGCGATGGCCAGGTTGACCTCGTCACTGTTGGTAACGGCGAGGACGGCTTTGCAGTTGGGTAACTGCAGACCGGCCAGCTGCAGGATGTCGGGGTGCTGGGCTTCGGCCAGCAGCCAGGGTACATCGGCTTGATAATCGCCCAGTTCCATTTCCTGGAGCGGTGCGGCACGGTCATCGATCACGACAAAGCGCATCTGTACCTGGTCGAGTGTGCGACAGATGATGCTGCCGGTTTCGCCGGCACCGCAAATAATGCAGAAGGGCTCGGACATCCGGCGCACCTGACGCGTAAAGCGGTTGGTGGCCAGGGCGCGTTGCAGACCTTCGTCTTTGAGCAGGTTCAGGATGCTCAGAATGGCATAGGTCCAGCCAATAACGGTGAGGTAGATGCAAATGGTGACCCAGAAACGCTGGGCATACGAAAAGGCGTTGGGAATTTCACCAAAGCCAATGGTGCTGGCGGTGTAACTGATGAAGTAGAACGCATCAAAGAACGACATCGGGGGCGTTGCCTGACCCTCGGCATCGACACCGGGCAGCAGGACAAGGCCAAACACCGAGATCGCGTAGACGAGAATCATCACGATCAGCGGCGCCCGCATCCGGCGCAGCACAAGGAAGAGCACGCTATTGTTCATGCCAGATATCGCGGGGGTGGTAAGGCGCGCTTAGCGACGCATCATGACCGTTTCGGCGATGAGCAGGCTGACAGAAATGACGTTGGCAAAGAGTGCGCCACCCGACAGCGAAACAACGCTGGCGGTGATTTCCGGCGTCATACCGACCCCGGTGACGTGGACGGCCACCCCCCAGGTCATGGCCGCTGCAAACAGCTGCAGATCGGCAACCAGGCTGGTGGCCAGGTGAATGGCACCAATCTGGGTGCGGTCGCCGAATTTGAGCACGGTTGCGATGAGGTTGACGACGATCGCGGCAAACAGTTCATAGATGTGGTGCAGTTCGGGCCGGGCGATATCGCCGATAAAAAAACCAAAGTTCAGCGTTGCCGCCAGAACAATGAAAAACCCAAAAACGACTTTTTCCAGATTCATGGAACACTCCCACCACAGACGAATGCACAAGTTTTGATTATAGGCGCTTGCTAGAGAAAGATCAGTTTCAGGCCAATCAGAATGGTGGTGGCTTCAAAGGCACGCTTGACCAGTTGATTGCCTTGTTTGAGCGCGAGGTGGGTGCCCAGGTAGCCGCCAACGACCGAGCCGGTGATGAGCGCCGGTAACCAGTTCCAGGCGATATCGCCAGCCAGCCCCATGACGAAGGCACCGGTGCCGTTCCAGGCAAAGCCACAGAGCACGAGGGTATAGGCAATGGCCCGCTGGTAATCCATACCGAAGTGGCGAATCAGCCAGATCGTGAGAAAGAGGCCACTGCCCGAAGTGATGGAGCCATTGAGAAAGCCCACGATAAACAGCCCAACGATGCCGGTCAGCAAGCCCCGGCCCTGCCAGTTTTTAGGGGTGTACTCGACGCCCAGCCTGGGTTTGAAAATGGAATACAGACCCAGTGCGGTGGTAAGAATGCCCAGCGTGATGAGTGCGGGCTTTTCCGGCGCCCGGAGGATGAGCGAGGCACCCAGAATCACGCCGGGGATACCGGCGGCCAGAATGATGGCGCTGGCACGGCGCTCGAGATGGCTTTCTTTGAGATGGCGGAGTATGGCACCAACCCCCAGAAACACACTGGCCACTTTGTGGGTAGCTAGCGC
The DNA here is from genome assembly GCA_040262735.1 of Fluviibacter sp. GTDB lineage: Bacteria > Pseudomonadota > Gammaproteobacteria > Burkholderiales > Rhodocyclaceae > Fluviibacter. The sequence continues at coordinate 3,531 of JBDQLO010000051.1, read as the reverse complement.
GGTGGCAAAGCTGAGCCCCAGAAAGATCAGGATCGGAAACTGGATAAGACCCACGCCGCCGCCAGAAATGGCCGAAAAGAAGTTGGCGACCACGGCCGTGAGCAGCAGCGCAAGTTGTCCGGTCCAGTCGAGGGGCATGGCGTGATCAAAGGGTGAATTAGCCGTTATTATAGGGACTCGTTTATCTAGACCCGGCCTGACCATGCGTATTCCTGAAATCGTTGCCCTGGAAAGACTGACCGAACCGCTGGCGTCGAGTCGGGTGTTCGCCGGCCGGGTTTTTCGTTCAATGTTCTTTGGTGCGCTGATTGTGCTGACAACGCTGTTTACCGGAATGGCGGGTTATCACTATCTGGAACATCTGAACTGGCTCGATGCATTTACCAATGCCACGATGATCATGTCGGGTATGGGTGTGCTTGATGCGCCGGCTTCGGATTCCGGTAAATTATTTGCCGGTTTCTATGCCTTGTTCTGCGGCATGATTCTGATTGTGGCCACGGCAATTGCCTTTACGCCGGTGATTCACCGCTTTCTGCACAAGATGCATATTGAAGACGACGACTGATGGCGGGTATGTCTGAAGACGATGTTCGCTTTATGCATGAAGCCTTGGCGCTGGCGCGCGCCGGTGCCGGGCACGACGAAGTGCCGGTGGGGGCCATCGTGGTGATGGCGGGTCAGATCATCGGCCGCGGCTTTAATCAGCCGATTGGTACGCACGACCCGACGGCGCATGCCGAGGTGATGGCGTTACGCGATGCAGCAGCGCGGGTGGGTAACTACCGGTTGCCGAATGCCACGCTCTACGTCACGGTAGAACCATGCGCCATGTGTGCCGGCGCGATTCAGCATGCACGCATTGGCCGGGTGGTGTTTGGCACCCAAGAACCCAAGACCGGTGCCTGCGGCAGTGTGGTGGATCTGTTTGCCGACGCCCGGTTGAATCATCATGCCCAGGTTGAGGGGGGGCTGCTGGCCGAAGAGAGCGCGGCGTTGATTGCCGCCTTCTTTCAGCAGCGCCGTGCCGAAGCGCGCCATCTCCGCGAAGCCAGGAAAAACAATGCAGATTGAGGTATCGATTGCCGACCAGACGCTCACCTTGTTGGATGACGCCGGTGGGGTGGTCAAGCGTTATCGCGTCTCGACCGCCGCCAGGGGCGCTGGTGAGCAGATGGGAAGTTATCAGACGCCACGCGGGCGACACCGTATTCGTGCGCGGATTGGCGATGGCCTCCCGCTGGGGGCGGTGTTACGCGGCCGGCGGCCAACAGGCGAGATCTGTACGCCGGAGTTGATGGCGGCACAACCGGGCAAAGACTGGATCCTGACGCGCATTCTCTGGCTGTGTGGCGAAGAGCCGGGCATTAACCGCGGTGGGCAGGTGGATACGATGCGCCGTTATGTGTATATCCACGGCACACCGGATGAAACCACGCTGGGTGTTCCCGGTTCGCACGGCTGCGTGCGCATGGCAAATCGCGACCTGGTAGAACTGTTTGACCGGGTGCCCGTGGGCACCCCGGTGCTGATACGCGAAAACTGAGTGGTCGGGATCAGGCCGGTGCCTGATCGGCTGCCGGTGCCGGCATCACTTCGTCGAGTAGCGTGAGTTCGAGTCGACCGGCGTCGGTATCCAGATACATCGCACCGGCAACGGCATCTTGCTGCAGAACCGCCAGCGCCAGCCAGGTGTCGCCGGTGTCTGCGGGGGCAGTGCTGAGCAGGCTGCCACATGCCTGACCATTGAGGATATCGGAGCGGACTTCGCTGCCGGCGGCCAGCGCCTGAGCAGCCGTGACGCGGTAGAGGTGGCGTTTGATTTTGCCCAGGTAGTGGGTGCGGGCGACGATTTCCTGGCCGGGGTAGCAGCCTTTTTTGAAGCTGACACCGCCGAGTTTATCGAGGTTGACCATCTGCGGGACGTAATGCTCGCTGGTGGCCTGCGTCACGAGCGGAAAACCTTCGGCGATGTCGGCACGCAGCCAGGCGGCGGTCTGGCCGTGGGCGGTGCCGGACGTCAGGGCCGTGAGTGCGGCTTCGGCACCGGTGAGTACGACACGGGTGTTGTCCAGACGGATGGCAGTGACACCGTCGGCCTGGCCGACTTGCCAGGGTACCGTGGGGAGCGCGAAGGCACCCAGGGCGGCCGGGGGGTTGAGCAGACCGGTCACCGGATCGTTTAAACGGGTGATCTGCACCTTGAGACGCAGCACAAACATTTTGAGGCGTTTGGCGATGGCGTCGGCCACATCGCTGGCCAGGATTAGCCGGTAGCCGTTGGCGACAGGCCAGATCACAAAGGTGGTGAGTAAGCGGCCTTTGGCCGTACACCAGCCCGAGATTTGCGCCGTCTCGGCCGTGAGTTGGCGGATGTCGCTGGGGACCTGGGCGTGCAGGAAGGTCTGGGCGTCGTCGCCCGTGAGTTCCAGGACGGTCAGATGGGGGAGGGAGATCAGAGTCGGTGTGTTCATATTGGTATCATAAGAGGCTATGACGCAATTGACCAGATTGACCCAAGTGCTCCTGGCGGCCGGGCTATTGCTCGCAGTCGGGTTTTTGGCCTTGGTCTGGTGGCCGGTGCCGCTGAGTGAGCCCAAATTGCTGGTGCGCGTACCGCCCGGGGCATCGCTGAAGGTGGCCGCGCAATCGCTGCATGCCGGTGGCGTGCAGGTCTCGCCGTGGCTTATTTCCGGCGTGGGCCGCGTGGCGGGTTTGTCGACGACGATTAAAGCCGGAAGCTATGAGTTCGATCAGGGTATTTCTTTGTGGGCGCTGCTGCGCAAGATGTCGCGGGGTGATACCAGCCAGGCCGAGGTGCTTTTCGTCGAGGGGATCAGTTTCCAAGAACTACGGGCGAAGCTGAACGCGCAGCCCGATCTGATCCATACCACGCAGTCGCTGAGCGATCAGGCCCTGATGGCCAAACTGGGCGTGCCCGATCGCAAGCCGGAAGGCTGGTTCTTTCCCGATACCTATCGTTTTGATAAACGCTCGGAAGATCTGGACGTGCTGAGCCGGGCGATGACCGCGATGCAGAAACAACTCGATGCCGCCTGGCAGGGGCGTGATGCCAATCTGCCGTTGAAGTCTTCTTATGAATTGCTGATTCTGGCGTCGATTGTGGAAAAGGAAACCGGTGCGGCGGGCGATCGGGCGCAGATTGCCGGGGTGTTTGTGAACCGCTTGCGCAAAGGCATGCGTCTGCAGACCGACCCGACCGTGATTTACGGCCTGGGCGAGCGCTATGATGGCAATATCCGTAAAGCGGATTTGCAGCGCGACACACCGCACAATACCTATACCCGCAGCGGCCTGCCACCAACGCCGATCTGTATGCCGGGGCAGGCCTCGTTGCAGGCAGCGGCGCACCCGGCCAGGACCGATGCGCTGTATTTTGTGGCGCGCGGTGACGGCACCAGCCATTTTTCGGCGAGCCTGGATTCACACAACCAGGCCGTCAATCGCTATCAACGGGGTCAACCTTGAGCCAGAACACGTCACAGTCGGGTCGATTTATCACCGTTGAAG
>JBDQLO010000050.1:0-6206 GCA_040262735.1 Fluviibacter sp. | reverse complement strand
CCCAAAAGATTAACGCCGGAGGTTTGAAGCCTCCGGCGTTATTGATCGTGGGCGAGGTCGTTCGGCTCTATCAGCCAAACGCCATCGAAGCTCGTTAAGCGGCCTGCGCGGGGATACCGTTGCCAATGCGGGCAATACGATTGTTGGCGTCCGCGTACACGAGCTGCGGCGCGTAGTTGGCGAGCTCGACCTCGTTGTAGACGGCGAAAGTGGCGATGATCAGCAGGTCACCGGGCGCGGCGCGGCGAGCCGCCGAGCCGTTGACCGAAATGATGCCCGATCCGCGTTGACCGCGAATGGCGTAGGTTGTAAAGCGCTCGCCATTGTTGATGTTCCAGATGTCGATCTGCTCGTATTCGCGGATGTTCGCTGCGTCGAGTAGATCTTCATCAATGGCGCAAGAGCCCTCATAGTGCAACTCCGCATGCGTGGTGGTCACGCGGTGCAGCTTCGACTTGAGCATGGTTCTTTGCATGGATTCTTAACCCTAATCGGCAAAAGGAAACGCATTGTGTCGCGTCATTTTGAGCCTGTCAATAACCTTTTTTCGTTTTTCGTACAAGGCTAAAACCCTATAAAAATCAGCGGGTTCTAGATCTCCAGGTTGTCAAGGAGGCGGGGCATACCCAGTCGCGCAGCGGCGACAATGACCAGATCGCGGTCTTCCGGGCCGGCAGGCATCAGATCTTGCTGCCGACGTATGCTGATGTAATCGGTGCGCCAGCCATGCTGATCGAGCGCTGCGCTCGCCCGCTGGCAGAGTTCGGCATAGTTTTTTTCACCGTTGAGCACGGCCTGACGAATCTCTTGAAGGGATCTTTGAAGACGGGGTGCCTCGGCGCGTTCCGCGGAACTCAGGTAACCATTGCGAGAGGAAAGCGCAAGGCCATCTTCGGCGCGAACCGTTTCGCCACCGATGATTTTGATCGGCAGCATGAATTGGCGGCTCATATTCCGCAACACCATGAGTTGCTGGTAGTCCTTTTTACCGAACAGGGCAACATCCGGTTGTACGATCTGGAATAGCTTCATCACGACCGTAGCAACGCCCCGAAAATGCCCCGGGCGGCATTCGCCTTCGAGCATGAACTGGATCTCTGGTGGCTCAACCGAATAGGTCTGCGGTTCCGGGTACAGATCGTTTTCGGTTGGGGCAAACAGCACGTCTACGCCGGCCTCACGCAACAGCGCGCAATCGGCTTCGAAGGTGCGGGGGTATTGGTCAAAATCTTCGTTCGGGCCAAATTGCAACCGGTTGACGAAGATGCTGGCGACAACGATATCGGCGTGTTCGCGGGCCTGGCGCATCAGGCTGATGTGGCCGGCATGCAGATTACCCATGGTCGGCACAAACGCAATCGTCTTGTCGGTTCGGCGCACCTGATGCAGGATCGAACGCAGGGCGTCGACGGATGGGTGTATGTGCATCGATTTATGCCGGGTATTGCTGATCGGGGCCCGGGAAGGTGCCGGCGCGAACCTCGTTGACGTAAGCGCTAATCGCGGCGGCGACTGAATCCCTGCCCGCCATGAAGTTCTTGACGAAACGGGGCTTTTTGCCCGGTGCGATATCGAGCATGTCATGCAATACCAGCACCTGACCTGAACAGTGGGCGCTCGCACCGATACCAATGGTGGGAATGTGCAGATGATCGGTAATGAAGTCGGCCACTTTGGCTGGCATGGCTTCCAGCACCACTAGGCTGGCGCCGGCTTCTTCGAGCGCCATGGCATCCGATAGCAGGCGCTCACGGTCGCCATCGGCGCGGCCCTGCACGCGGTAGCCGCCCAGTTGAAAAACTGACTGCGGGGTGAGCCCGATATGGCCGCAGACCGGAATGCCGCGATTGGTGAGAAACGCCGTGGTGGCGGCCATTTCCCGTCCTCCCTCGATCTTGACCATCTGGGCGCCGGCCGCCATGAGTTGGGCGGCGTTGCGGAAGGCGAGTTCCGGGCTTTCCTGATAAGTACCGAACGACATGTCAGCAATGATCAGCGGGCGGTCGCAGCCGCGCGCCACACAACTCACATGGTAAATCATGTCGGCTTGGGTGACGGGTAGGGTTGAGTCGTGGCCCTGCACGACCATGCCGAGTGAATCGCCGATCAGCAGCGCATCGACGCCACAGGCTTCCGATACGCGTGCAAAACTGGCGTCGTAGCAGGTCAGCATGACGATCTTCTCGCTGCGCTCACGCTGGCGGACGAGGTCCATAGGGGTTAGACGGCGCTGGGCGGTTTGGGCAGACATACGATTTGAATGAAGGAATGACTCAAGCTGTCTAGGATACACAGCTGATTATTTACGGCAAGCCCCGTCGATTAATCCGGAATTCGGGTAATGCCCTGGTCTGCGACCATCGGGAGATACTGATCCAAACGGCCCCGTCCCGGCAAGATGGCGTCGGGTAGCAGGTCCAGCAACGGACGAAGCACAAAGGCGCGCTCATGCAGACGTGGGTGGGGCAGCGTCAGCAGTGGGGTGTGCAGGGTGAGCTGGTCTACCATGAGCAAATCCAGATCGAGTGTGCGCGGGGCGTTACGCGTCATGTCGTGACTTCGGTCGCGACCAAAATGCCGTTCGGTATCCAGGAGCCATTGCATCAGGGATGCAGGGGATAGGTCGGTGTGGCAGACGGCCACCGCGTTGACATAGTCAGGTTGGGATTCGTTTGAACCGATCGGTGCCGTTCGGTAGAACGGGGATACGCGCCAACCCGTTGTGTGTGGGTGCGCCTGTAAGGTTTTGATGGCCTGGCCGAGGGTGGTGACCGGGTCGCCCAGATTGGCGCCCAGACCCAAGATCGCGAGTACAGGCAGGTGCGGCGACACGGATGTCATTCTGCACCCATGTCGATGGTGGTGTCTGAACGCTCGCTGCCGCCGCCACAGCCACCTGAGCGATGTCGGCGATTGCCGCCTCGGCGGCGTTTCTTGGTTGGTGCAGCCTCGCGCGGTGCGCTGGCAATTAGAGTTTCCTGAGCGTGGTGGTCGCCTTCAATGAAGGCGGTCCACCATTCGGCAATCGCGCTATCGATCTCGCCGGTTTGCGCGCGAAGCAGCATGAAGTCATACCCAGCCCGAAAACGCGGATGGCTAAGCAAGGCATAGGGCCGTTTGCCGCTGCGTTGTTCGAAGCGGGGCTGCAGCGACCAGATTTCTTTGATGTCGCCAACAAGGCGCTTGGTGATGGCGAGTTTTTCCGCCTGCCGATCCAAAACATCCCCCATGGCGGCAAACAGCCCCGGTATGCTGATTTCGCCCGCTGCTTTGCGCTGGTTCCAGTTGCCCAACACTTCATGCCAGAGGAGTGCGGCGAACAGAAAGCCGGGTGAAATGGATTTGTCTTCGCGAATACGTTGATCCGTGTTGGTCAGCGCCTGTTCGACAAAACGTTCTCCCAGGGGTTGTTCCAGTATGACATCGAGAAGCGGTAGGACGCCGTGATGCAAACCCTCTGCACGCAGGCGTTTGAGACAGGCGAGGGCATCGCCGCAGGTGAGCAGCTTGAGCATCTCGTCAAACAAACGCGCGGGCGGCACATGGTCGAGGAGCGGTGCCATGCTGCGGATCGGCTTTCGGGTGTCGGCATCAATATCCAGACCTAACTTGGCGGCAAGACGCACGGCACGCAACATACGGACCGGGTCTTCGCGATAACGCACATCGGGGTCACCGATCATGCGCAGTTTGCCCGCCTTCAGATCGGCATAACCTTGGTGGTAATCGTGAATTGTCTCGTCGTAAGGATCGTAATAGAGCGCGTTGACGGTGAAATCGCGCCGCGCCGCATCATCCGCCTGTGAGCCGAAGGTGTTGTCGCGCAGGACACGTCCGTGCGCATCGGTAGCATTATCGTCGTCGTGGAGGGCGCGGAAGGTAGTGACTTCGATGAGTTCCTGGCCAACCATCACATGCACAATTTGAAAGCGACGGCCAATGATGCGCGAGCGGCGGCAGGCACGTTTGACTTGTTCCGGTGTGGCGTTGGTCGCGATATCGAAGTCTTTGGGGTCGCGCCCCAGGAGAAGGTCGCGGACGGCACCGCCCACCACAAAGGCTTGATAGCCGGCACGCTCCAGATCATCGCAAACGCGTTCGGCACCGCGGCTTAACATGTCATGGGTAATGCCGTGTTTTTTAACCGGAATAATTTCCGGTTCACTGCGTTGCGTTGACGCGCGCCGGCCGGGTTTCTGAAATATCTTTTTAACGAAACGACCAATCATCCGGCGAGTCCGATCTTCTTGAAAATCGCTTCGACCGGGGTGTCGTCACGCAGAGAAATACAGGGCCAACCAGCGCTGGCCGCTTTGGCGCACAGGGTGTCATCGGCATCGACGGCAACCGGGCGGGTCGACCACTCGAGCAGCGGTAGATCGTTATGTGAATCACTGTAAAACCAGCGTTCAGCGAAGCTACCTTGCCACAGACCCATGGATTCCAGCCAGGATTCAACGCGTTCGATTTTGCCGCGTTGGAACGATGGGGTACCTACCGGTTTACCCGTGAATTGACCATCTTGGCTGCCCGGAATCGTGGCGATGAGGTGCGGGATACCGAAGTCACGGGCGATATCACCCGTCACAAAGGCATTGGTGGCGGTGACCACCGCACACAGGTGACCCAGATCCAGATGGCGGCATACCAGCGCTTGTGCATTAGTCAGCATGATGGGGCGGATGTGCGCCGCCATGAATTCACGGTGCCAGATGTCCAGCTGTTCACGAGGATGACGGGCCAAGGGGGCCAGTTGAAAATCGAGGAAGGCGTGAATGTCGAGCGTGCCCGCTTGGTACTCGGCGTAGAAAGCGGCGTTCTTGGCGGCCTGCAGTTCCTGATCGACCACGCCTTTTTGGATCAGAAATTGCGCCCATTCGAAATCGGAGTCCCCGTTGAGCAGGGTGTTGTCCAGATCGAACAGAGCGAGTTGCGTGGGTGTGGTCATAGGAGTCATCAAATGGGTGCGTTCGTTTCGGTCAGTGCCGTGCGCAGCAGCGGGAGTGTAATCCGTCGCTTTTGTTCCAACGATAACTGATCCAGTCGCTCAATCAAGCGCGTTAGATTCGTCAGATCGCGGGGGGCACGTTGATAGAGGGTATCGAGCACATCGTCGGTCAGTTGCCAGCCGCGCTGGGCGGCACGGTGAGCCAGCAGGAGGCGTTGTTGGTATTCGTTCAGCGGCGACAGTCGATAGATGTGACCGGCGCCCAGGCGGGTGCGGACATCCTCACGCAACTGGGATTGCATATCGGGAGATGCATCCATGGTGATGAACAGACGTTCATTGGTCTGCGTCAGTCCGATCAGGTGGCGAAACAAATCCTGCTGCCCATCGGCGTTGAGGTTTTGGGCATCATCAAGCAACCAACCGGTTTTGGCGGGAGGTAATTGTTGCAGATCGAGTGACAAAGCCGCAAAGCCTTTTTCAATCAGACAGCGGGTGAGAAAGGATTTACCCACGCCTTCGCCTCCCCAGACGACGAACAGATTTCCCGGATAAGCCTGGGGGGCTTCCAGCCAGCGTTGTAAAGCTTCAAGCAGCTCCGTATTGTCACCGGGCATAAAGTGGCTCAGTGACGGCGTGGGGTCCGGGAGAAGGTTCAGCAGCAGTTGTTGCATGAGTGCCTGCACAAAGGGCAGGAGGGGCAAGAGAGGGTCTCAATCGGGTACAATTTAAGCCTGAAGGCCGCAAGCCACCATTTTACACGGCATTGCGCCTAACTTTGCCCGAGGAATGCTCATGTTTTGCCCGCTGATGCCTGTCCGTCAATTGTTTGCCGCTCACGATGCCAAGGCCGGTGCCGGTTTATCGTACCGCGATGCCGGAGTAGACATGGAAGCCGGTGATGCACTGGTCGAACGCATCAAGCCGATGGCCAAGCGCACGATGCGTGAGGGCGTCATGGCGGGTATCGGCGGCTTCGGCGCCATGTTCGAGGTTTCGAAGAAATACCAGGAACCCGTGCTGGTCTCGGGGACCGATGGCGTGGGTACCAAATTGCGTCTGGCCTTCTCGTGGAATCGTCATGACACGATCGGCCAGGATCTGGTCGCCATGAGCGTTAACGACATTCTGGTGCAGGGTGCCGAACCGCTGTTCTTTCTGGATTACTTTGCCTGCGGCAAGCTGGATGTGGATACGGCGGCCGCCGTGGTCGGCGGTATTGCCAAGGGCTGTGAACTGGCCGGCGCGGCGCTGATTG
>JBDQLO010000049.1:0-6234 GCA_040262735.1 Fluviibacter sp. | reverse complement strand
CAGTTCTGGGATCTAGGCCTCGCCATCGGGCATAGTGTGCGCAGCATCGACGAATGCATCAGCGCCTCCCACGCTGATGTCACCGTCCAAACCGCCTTGTTCGAGTCGCGTTTGATTTGCGGCAATGCATCGCTTCAATCACGCCTCGAGAAGGCCATCAGGCAAGCCATGTCAGGCGAAGCGTTCATTGCAGCCAAACTGGCTGAGCAGGAAGAACGACATCTTCGTCACGCATTTACGGCATTCAGTCTCGAACCCAATGTCAAGGAAAGCCCCGGTGGCTTACGTGACTTGCAAAGCATTGCCTGGATTGCACGCGCCGGCGGCTTTGTCCCTGACAACCACGTCTGGTCATCACTGCAGAAAAATAGTCTCATGCAGGGCGACGAACGCGTTGCCGTCGAGCGTGCGGAGGAGTTCCTCGCCAACGTCCGTATCCACTTGCATTTACTGACGGGTCGCGCCGAAGACCGCCTGGTTTTTGACCTGCAAGGCCAGATGGCGCAACAGTTCGGCTTTGTCGATGACTCGAACAAACGGGCCAGCGAGCAATTCATGCAGCGTTACTACCGGATTGCCAAGCGGGTTACGCAAATCAACACGCTGGTGCTGAAATCAATCAGTGAAAAGCTTGCGCCAGCAGGCAAGCAGCGCATCCGCCGCCTCAACGATCGTTTTCAGAAGGTTGGTCATAAACTCGACATCATTGATCCGATGATTTACCAGAAGCAGCCCTCGGCAATTCTGGAAACGTTTCTACTGATGGAAAAACAGGGTGGCGTTCAGGAAATGACCGCGCGAACGTTGCGCGCCCTGTATGCCGCACGGCGGCTGGTGAATCGTGATTTCCGGCAACTGAAAGACAACAAGCAGCTTTTCATCCAGATTCTGCGTCAGAAAAACGGCGTACTGCACGCGCTGCGGCTCATGAACCAGTTCAGCATTCTGGGGCGCTATATTCCTGCCTTTGGCAAGATCGTCGGTCAGATGCAGCACGATCTGTTTCACGTCTTCACGGTTGATCAACATATTCTGCAGGTTGTCCGTAACATCCGTCGTTTTCAGCGCGAGGATTTCGCTCATGAAAACCCCTACTGCCACCGACTGATCGTCGAATTCGATCGGCCCTGGCTGCTGGTTCTCGCGGCTTTATTCCACGACATCGCCAAGGGTCGCGGCGGTGATCACTCCGAGCTGGGCACCGTCGATGCCGAAGCGTTCTGCACGGGCCATGCACTTAACGCCAAAGATACCGCCCTGGTTGTCTGGCTCGTACGGGAACATCTGACTATGTCGTCCGTTGCCCAGAAAGAAGACATCTCGGACCCGACGACGGTTGCTGCGTTTTGCAAAAAGGTCGGCGACGTCCGTCACCTCACAGCGCTCTATCTGCTCACTGTCGCTGACATCCGCGGCACAAGTCCCAAGGTCTGGAATTCGTGGAAAGCACGTCTGCTGGAGGGTCTGTATCGCAGTGCACTTGCCCGTTTTGAGCAGGCGTCCGGCGAATCGCCGGAGGATGTGGGCGACATGGTTGTCCAGCGCAAACGCGAAGCACTAGCGCACCTGCGTTTTTTTGCGCTGGGCAATTCGGTTCAGAACCAGTTCTGGAAACAGCTCGACGATGTTTACTTTCTGCGCCATTCGGACGAAGAGATCGCCTGGCACACACGATGTCTCTATTACCGTGTCCATGAAAACAAACCCATTGTCCGCGCCAGACCCAATCCCGAAGGCGAAGGCATTCAGGCGCTCGTTTATGCACCGGATCAACCGGATCTGTTTGTCAAACTCTGTGCCTATTTCAGTTCGATCGGCTATTCGATCATGGACGCCAAGGTGCACACGACCCGTCACGGTTACGCGCTGGATAGTTTCAACCTGCTCGACGCCTCAAACCGCGAGATGGATCGTGAAACCTGCGCCATCATCGAACACGACCTGCTCGAAGTTCTGGCAGGCCAACTCAAGCCGGTGCCGCCGTCCACGGGGCGGGTTTCCCGCCAGGTTCGTTCTTTTCCGATCGCACCCGATGTCTTGATTGAAACCGATGAAAGCGGCGCACAGTATGTGGTATCCATCCGTGCCGCTGACCGGACCGGACTGCTGTATGCCATCGCGGAAACATTTGCCCGCCATGGCGCCGCCCTGCACACGGCCCGAATTTCAACGCTGGGCGAGCGCGCCGAAGACACCTTCCTGATTTCAGGGCGCAGTCTGAGCCAGAGCCGGGATCGCGTGCTTCTCGAAAAAGACCTTCTGGAGCAATTAACGATCAGCCCATCGACCGTTAAAGCCTGAGCCAAAAGGCCTAATCCGGCAGTTTGCAGCCCACCAGCGCTTCGATCATCAGCCGCACCTTACACATCGACGCTTCCAGCAGCGGCCCGAGCGTACTGAACTCAATGCCCGCCGCGCTTTCGGCGATACCGGCAGCGTAGTTGGCAACCACATTCAGCTGCGCATAGGGAATGCCCAGCTCGCGGGCAAGCACGGCTTCGGGCATCGCCGTCATACCCACGATATCGGCACCATCGCCGGCCAAACGCCGGATTTCGGCGGCTGTCTCCAGGCGCGGCCCTTGCGTACAGGCGTAGACGCCAACTTCTTTGACGTTGAAGCCCAGCAATTCGGCAACGCCCGACAAACGCTCACGCAAGCCCTGATCGAATGGGTGCGTAAAGTCGACATGCATTTGTGCGTCAGGTTCCGTACCATAAAACGTCGACGCTCTGCCCCAGGTGTAGTCAATCAATTGATCCGGCACCACCAGATCGCCTGGCACCAACGAGGGATGAATCGAGCCTACCGAGCCGACGGCAATAATGCCCGTGACCTTTAAGGTCTTGAGCGCCCAAATATTGGCGCGGTAGTTGATATCGCTGGGCATGATCGTATGTCCATGCCCATGCCGGGCGAGGAAGACCATGGGATGCCCGCAGATTGTTCCCAGCGTCATCGGGCACGACGGTTCACCATAGGGCGTCCGCACGAAGCGACGACACGCCCCCTCCAGAATGCTCAAATGGTTGAGTCCGCTACCACCGATGATAGCCAGAAATTGCGGTTTCTCGGATACATTCATGACCACGCGCTCTGAAGTGAACTAGACATGATTATGCCTGCGTTTCAGGGTCGCTTCACCGACGACCGGTACGACCCCTTGCATCGATCTCGTCCCCGGTACAGATATCCGTTGTGAATCACTGATCTTTCGGTACTGAACATCCGACTCGGCCAATGCATATGGCCGATCCAGAATCACCGCCGTTGTGATGAGACGGGTCATCGTCTGCCGCCCGGCATCCTTCATTTTCCAGGGAAACGCCGTCCGATCAGCCAGATGAATCGTTCTGACGCTGTCGATGCAACTCGCGAGTTCAACCACGGCCTGCTGCAACATCAAGCGGAACTGCATCACGGCATAGGTGGGAGGAACATCCTTGGGCAATGCCTCTGCGGGCGCGCCGGCAATCCAGCAGACCACGGCCTCTGGGGCAAATGAGCGCACGTCATCCAGCAAGCGATCGTCGTAGTGATGGACATCCGCCATGCCATAGGTGGCATCCGCTGTTCGTTGCCGAGCGGCTTCCAGGCAATCCATTCGGTTATCCAGCGCAAAAACGGTTTTGCCGGCCCGAACCAGCGATGCAGTCGAATGACCGAAGCCGCAACCAATTTCCAGCACGCGCAACCCCTGAACACGGCCTGCTAACCAGTCATAGATGCCAGCGCGCTCCAACGCATCCGCCTCGGTTTGCCATCGTAGCAACGTTGCGGCCAGCGGTTCCTCCAGCGCGCTGACCGCCGCCATCTGCGGGCCGCCTGATTCGACGTGCTTAGTGGGCATTGGGCACGCCGTCCGCGACGAAAATCCCATCGGCGTTACGCCACAAGCCATCGGCATCCAGCCCGAAGCCATAGACATAACGATCCGGCACCGAGAGCGCCGGAAATGCTGGAACGCATGGTTGCGGTCGGCTTTTGGTTTTATGCACCAGGACCCCGATGGACACATCGTTAGCACCCTCAGCGATGAGCGCCTTGCTGATTTCGTGAAGCGTCAGACCCTCGTCCAGAATATCGTCCAACAGCAAAACCGAGCGACCGGCCACGGGAAGACGGGGATGCACCAACCATTGAAGCTCGCCCCCTGAACGGGCCCCATCGTATCGGGTTGCGTGAATGTAATCCAACTCCAGTCGAAAATTGAGCCTCGGCAGCAACTGACCCGCGTAGACCAATGCCCCCGTCATGACGGGAAGGACCAGAACTCGCTGATTAGCGTAACGCGTATTCATCAACGCCGCCTGACGATGGATCAGGGACTCGATCGCCGGCCGATCATACAAAACCGTTGCGCTCAGCGGATCATGGGTAAACTCAGACACGCGCACGACCCGGCAGAATTATTTGAGACTATCGAGATACTGACCAAACTCGGCACCCACCTCGGGGTGACGTTGACCCAGTGCTACGGTCGCCTTGAGGTAGCCGATCTTGGAGCCACAGTCATAGCGCACACCATCGTAGCGGTAGGCCAGCACCTGCTCCTCCGCCAGCAGACTGGCGATCCCATCGGTCAACTGGATCTCGCCACCGGCGCCCGGCGGAATGTTTTCGAGATGGTGGAAAATACGACCCGACAATATGTAGCGACCGACCACGGCCAGCGTAGACGGTGCCGTTGCGGGATCCGGTTTTTCGACGATGGCATTCACCTGCTCCAGTCGATCCGACACTGATTTGGCGTCCACGATGCCATAGCTCTTTGTATCGGCTCGCGGCACATCCTGTACACCGAGCACCGAGCACCGGTAGTAATCGTAGCAATCCACCATCTGCTTCATTACCGGCGTCGACCCGTCCAGTAGATCATCGGCCAGCAGCACGGCAAAAGGCTCGTCACCGATCACCGGCTTGGCACACAATACGGCATGGCCCAGCCCCAGTGGCTCGGCCTGACGGATGTAAATGCAGTTCACATGCTTGGGCAGAATGTTCTGCACGATGTCGAGCAACGCCTGTTTGTTCTTTTGCGCAAGCTCGCTTTCGAGTTCGTAGGCCTTGTCAAAGTGGTCTTCGATCGCGCGCTTGCTACGGCCCGTCACAAAAACCATTTCGGTAATGCCTGCGGCTACCGCTTCTTCAACTGCATACTGGATCAGGGGTTTGTCGACCACCGTCAGCATCTCTTTAGGACTTGCCTTGGTGGCAGGCAGAAAACGTGTACCCAGACCGGCGACAGGAAAAACCGCCTTGCGAACCTTTTTCATCGAACACTCCGTACGTTGCTGCATCGTTATGATTAAGATTGTAACCGCTGCAGAAATGCAGCCTCATCGAGGATCTCGATACCCAGACTTTGCGCTTTGTCCAACTTGGACCCGGCTGCTTCACCGGCCACCACGAAACTGGTTTTTGCCGACACCGAGCCGGCCACTTTGCCACCGGCCGCTTCGACCATGGCCTTAGCATCCTCCCGCGTCAACGTCGGCAACGTACCCGTGAGTACGACCGTTTTACCGGCCAACCGGCCGACATTGGCTGATACGGCGATATTCTCCCAGTGCACGCCGGCATCGCGCAAACGGTCAATGACTTGCCGGTTATGAGGCTCGGTAAAAAAAGCCACGATGGCGTCGGCGACGACTGGGCCAACATCCGGCACCTGCATCAACCGATCCAGATCCGCCGACATCAACGATTCGAGCGAACCCAAATGACGCGCCAGGTCTTTAGCGGTCTGTTCGCCCACATTACGAATCCCCAACGCATAGATCAACCGGTCCAGCCTTGCCGAGCAGCTCTGACGAATCGCCGCCACCAGGTTTTCTGCGGACTTTTCGGCAAAACGATCCAGAGCCGCCAACTGCGGAACAGTCAGTGTGTAGAGGTCAGCCGGAGAATGGACCAGCCCGGCGTCGACCAGCTGATCCACCACCTTGTCGCCAAGACCTTCGATATCCATCGCCCGACGCGATGCATAGTGCTTCAGCGCCTGCTTGCGTTGTGCCGGGCACACCAACCCACCAGTGCATCGGGCCACGGCCTCTTCAGGGGGGAGTTCGACGTGCGAACCACACTCGGGACAGACCTCCGGACAACGCATCAAGGCATTGAGCGGTTGGCCATCCGCGCCCATCGGGCGACGATCCGCTAACGCCGACACTACTTCCGGGATCACGTCGCCCGCCCGGCGAACAACGACAGTATCGCCCACCCGGATATCTT
>JBDQLO010000048.1:0-6364 GCA_040262735.1 Fluviibacter sp. | reverse complement strand
CACCTCGTCCTTTTTGTCCAGAATCTGGCTGCCGCCCCGGTCCGTGTAGAGGTCGGCCGTGCCGGGGATCTGACCGCCGTCAGCGGCCTCCAGGGCCCCTGGCGTGTCATCCACCATTCGAATTTCCAGCGTGGCGGTGCGCCCCAGAATATCTTTGGCTTTCGCCGTATCCTGCACGCCGGGGAGCTGCACAACAATTCGGTCAGGGCCCGATTGCTGGATGATCGGTTCGGCGACGCCCAGTTCGTTGATTCGGTTGTGAAGTGTGGTGATGTTCTGTTTCACCGCGTATTCCTGAATACGCTTCACCGCTTCCGGTTTAAAGCTGCCCACCAGGGCAGTATCGCCGCTGATGGTTTGTTCTGTGAAGCTCAGATCCGGCTGACTATCGAGCAACGCGGCACGCGCCTGATCACGGTAATCCGTTTCACGAAAACGGATGACAACGCGCTGGCCTTCACGGGTAATGCCGGCATGGCGAATGTTCTTGTCGCGCAATAGGGTGCGGATATCGGCACCGGTTGCGTCCTGGCGTTTGGTCAACGCCCCTTGCAGGTCGACTTGCAACAGGAAATGCACACCGCCGCGCAAATCGAGCCCCAGATACATCGGTAGTGCGTGAATGCTGGTCAACCACTTTGGTGAGGCTGACAACAAATTCAGTGCGACAACATACTGGCTGTTATCCGGATTCGGATTGAAGGCGTGTTCGAGAATGTCACGTGCTTTAAGCTGAGTGTCGGTATCAGGCAGGCGTACTTTGACACCATTTGTGTCCAGGAACGCGGCATCGCCGGGCAGATTGTTCTTGTTCAGAACTGTAGTGACCTGCTCGAGGAGCTTATTGTCCGACTTGAGTGTGGCACGAATCGGCGATACCTGTACGGCCGGGGTTTCGCCGAAAAAGTTGGGCAGTGTGTAGAGCACCCCGATGATCAGGGCGACGGCCACAACAAGGTATTTCCAGAGCGGATAACGGTTCATAGCGACGAATCAGGGTCAACACAAAAAAGTGAAACGGGGGCCAAAGCCCCCGAGTCGAACATGCACGATTCGTGCGTGTTCTGTATTACAGCGAGCCGAGCGTGCCCTTCGGCAGCACGATGCCAATGGCTGGGCGCTGAACAGTAATCTCGACCGGGCCACCACTGTTGGTGCCGACTTCAATCTTGACGTAGTTATCGCCCAGACTGGTCACCTTGCCGGTCAGGCCGCCCTGGGTGATGACCTCGTCGCCTTTTTGCAGACCGGCGATCAGTGCTTTGTGCTCTTTGGCCTTTTTCATCTGCGGGCGAATCATCAGGAAGTACAGAATCGCGAACATGGCGATCAGGGGTAAGAACTGGCTCAGGGTGTCTTGCATCGAAGCGGCGCCAGCGGCTTGGGCAAATGCGGGGCTGATCACTTGGGGTGTCTCCAGCGGGTGGTTAACTAAAAGGTTGATTTTAGCATTCTTTTGCGGCCAGCCATCCCGGCCCGCTGCTGTTGGCGCTCAGGTACCACGCTGGCGGTCAGCCCGCCA
Organism: Fluviibacter sp.; assembly: GCA_040262735.1. Lineage (GTDB taxonomy): Bacteria > Pseudomonadota > Gammaproteobacteria > Burkholderiales > Rhodocyclaceae > Fluviibacter. The sequence continues at coordinate 4,842 of JBDQLO010000048.1, read as the reverse complement.
TTCGGCGACCGTCTGGCTGAATTGGCCTTGTTCAATCGCACCCCGCATTTCGGCCATGAGCGTTTGATAGAAATGCAGGTTATGAATTGTGTTGAGGATGCTCGACAAGATTTCGCCGGCGCGAAACAGATGGTGCAAATAGGCCCGGCTGAAGTTCTGGCAGGTATAGCAGGTGCAGGTGGGGTCCAGCGGCGCTTCGTCGGTTTTAAAGCGGGCGTTCTTGATCTTGATGTCGCCGAAACGCGTAAAGAGGTGGCCGTTGCGGGCGTTGCGCGTCGGCATCACGCAGTCGAACATGTCGATGCCTTGCTCCACCGAATCCATCAGGTCTTCCGGCGTCCCCACCCCCATCAGGTAGCGTGGTTTGTCGGCGGGAAGCTGCGGCGCAGTGTGCGCCAGAATGCGCATCATGTCTTCTTTGGGTTCACCGACCGAAAGACCGCCAATGGCGAACCCATTGAAATCAATGTCCTTGAGACCGGCCAGCGACTCATCGCGCAGCGCTTCATGCATGCCGCCCTGAACAATGCCGAACAAAGCGTTGGTGTTTTCCAGGCGATCGTGTTCGTCGCGCGAACGTCGTGCCCAGCGCAGCGACAGGCGCATCGACTCGGCCGCCGTTTTGTAATCGGCCGGGTAGGGGGTGCACTCATCAAAAATCATCACGATATCGCTGTTCAGATCCTTCTGGATCTGCATCGAGATCTCCGGCGTTAGGAAGAGGCGTGCACCGTCAATCGGTGAGGCAAACTTGACGCCTTCTTCGGTGATCTTGCGTAGATCACCCAGCGAAAAAACCTGAAAACCACCGGAGTCGGTCAGAATGGGTTTGTCCCAGTTCATTAACTTGTGCAGGCCACCGAACTGTTTAATCACGTTCATGCCCGGACGCAGCCAGAGGTGGAAGGTATTGCCGAGGCAGATCTGCGCGCCAGTATCGGCCAGCGCATGCGGCGTCATGGCTTTGACCGTGCCGTAGGTGCCCACTGGCATAAAGGCGGGCGTCTCCACCTGGCCATGCGCCAGGGTCATGCGGCCGCGCCGTGCAGTACCATCGGTGGTGATCAGGTCGAATTTCATACAGGGTTGGCGGTTCTGGTCAAAAGCATGGCATCACCATAGCTAAAGAAGCGGTAACGTTCTTCAATGGCGTGACGGTAGGCAGCCCGCATGGTCTCATATCCGGCAAACGCCGACACCAGCATCAGGAGCGTTGATTTGGGTAGGTGAAAGTTGGTGATCAATCGATCCACCACTTTGAATGTGTATCCTGGTCGAATAAAAAGATCGGTTTCGCGGCTGTCGGCCTGTAATGAGCCACCTGATGCCAGGTTCTGGTGGCGCGCGGCAGACTCCAGGGCGCGCAGCGACGTCGTACCGACGGCCACCACCTGGCCGCCACGGGCGCGGCAGGCGGCAATAGCGGCCACAGTCGATTCGGGCAGGTGATACCACTCGCGGTGCATGATGTGCTCGTCCAGGTTTTCCACACGCACGGGCTGAAAGGTGCCGGCGCCCACGTGCAGCGTAATGGTGGCTGTTGCAATGCCGCGCACCTTGAGCCTGGAAAAAATCGCTTCATCAAAATGCAGGCCGGCGGTTGGCGCAGCCACCGCGCCCGGGTTGGCGGCGTAGACGGTCTGGTAACGCGTTTCGTCTTCAGAATCTGGCGTATGCATAATATAGGGCGGTAACGGTAGCTGGCCGTGCGCCTCCGTCAGTTGCCAGAAGTCGCCGGGTTCTTCCGGCGGCAACACCAGCACAAAGAATTCACCATCACGGCCGGTCACTTCGACATCAAAGGCATTGGCAAGGCGCAGGCGCATTCCGGGCTTGGGCGATTTGCTGGCGCGAATCTGGGCGCGTGCCGTGCGACTATCGGCATGTATGCGCTCGATCATCACCTCAATCTGGCCGCCGGAGGCTTTCTGGCCAAAAAAACGGGCGCGTAGCACGCGGGTATCGTTCATCACCAGCAGATCGCCGGGGTTGAGCAAATCGGGCAGGTCGGTAAACAAGTGGTCGGCCAATGTACCGTCATTTACCAGCAGCAGCCGACTGGCGCTACGCTCGCTGGCCGGGTGCTGGGCGATCAGATCTTCGGGCAGTTCGAAGTCGAAATCGCTCAGGCGAGAAAGAGATAAGGCATTAGCGCTCATGGGGCGCAAGTATAAAGGTTGGGCCGTAAGTCGTGCAGGATAAGCCCTCAAGCGCCACCCTGCATTTACAAAATGCTCTTGGTCAATTTTTCCTGAATTCGCTCCAGGCGAATACGCAGCAATTCCATCGCATTACAAAACGTGAAGAACCTCTCTTTGCAGCCTGAGGGGACCCAGGTTTCAGAAATTCGTTGTTCTAGTTCGTGATAGGCGTTCCAGATCGGCGTCATATCTTCAGCAGTTCTGGCATCGTGCGCGGCATTTTCAATCCGCATCAGATCGATGTAACGATCATCAAGATCGTATTTGAAGTGAAACTTTCGGTATTGGGGCACCATGCGGATTAATGGATATGCAACGGCAACTAACGCGGCAAGCATGAGCCAAATGCGGTCAATAAAACTCGCCAGCCAGAAAGGCAGCATACGTTCAAATCCACTTGGGCCGACACTCAAATACTTCTCAGCGATGGGGCTTCGCGGAATACCCGCGTCGGTAAATGCCGGAAAACCCCCGGGGCGCGGAAAGTACACATGCGTTTGCCGATAGAAATCGGTGCTGGCCATCATGAACAAATACTGGATGGCCGGATGCAGGTTTTCGTTGGTCAAAATGGTTGTGGTTGTGGCAACGAGCTCCTTCTCACGGGCGGGACGTATAGGGGTCAAGCTGATCGCCCCGATGGGCAAGGTCACTGCCGTGATATAGGGGATCTTGCTTCCAATCGCCCGTGCCGTAGTGAAATTCCATAAGTGAATATCTGACCGTTCAATCAACGGAATAAGATCTTTAGATTCCGTATTCGCCAGAAGAAACATGCCATCAAGACGGCCATCCAGAACCGCCTTCACACTATCTTCGGCATTCATCACGACAAGGTTTTGTGCGTCTTCCTCTTTAACTTGATGCTGACGGATGAGATCCATCACAAACGCGCGTGTACCGCTTTTTTCCGCACCAACCGAGAGCCGCTTCTTTTGCAGGAACTCAAGTGGATCAGGGCCATGAAATTCCGGGCCGCGATAAAACAACCAGAGCGGCTCATATTGAATGCTACCCAGTGAAACAATATTGGCGTCGTTAGGTACAGGAATTCCCCCTTGAGAAAACGCAACGTCAACCCCCCCGGCTCTGAGCGTTTCGACATTCTCGACGGCACCATCAGATAGCTTACGGACAAGTGTTACCCCGTGCTCGGCGAAATAGGCTTCGTACCAATCTGCAATATCTTCATAGGTCGAATTAGGCTGTCCCGTAGCGATGGTGACGGTTCGCGGCGGAAATGGCCGGATTTCATGAAGAAAAACCCCTAGCCCAATACTGACGATCAGCACCCATTGCCACTGAAATCGCAGAAAAGCACCAAGGGCGCGAAACTCATCGCGCACACTCATCCGCCACTGGTGCTCGTAATTGGGTTTCTTAATCGGTGTTATGGGCATGGGTTTCAACATTTTCAGCGTGATCTACACAGGAATCATAACCAAAGTCGGGGTAGCGTGCGGACGAGCGTGTATAATTTGTGCCGCGTGCCTCGGTGGTGAAATTGGTAGACGCGCCGGACTCAAAATCCGGTTCCGAAAGGAGTGTCGGTTCGATTCCGACCCGAGGCACCACTAATTTTTCCCCTGATGTCTACACTCAGGGCCTTAGCTGTTGAATACAGCGCTTCAGTCTTTCGATTGCTTCGTCCGCGACCTCTTCAAGCTCGGGAAGAAGTATCAAGCTTTCTTGTTCATTCGGATCTGTACGGGCAACAATGCCAACGACCGGCTCTATACCGAGATTGATTGGCAAATGCGGTAATTCCGGTGGGATGTAGAGCATGTCTCCCGCCACCGATTTGATGACGTCTTCTAGTCGGTCTCCAACCAGCGTGTAAGCCTCGCCGGACAGTATATAAATCGAGGTTTCATGGTTCTCATGTTTATGAACCTTAGCGCGGCCGCCCGGCGGTACCGTGATCAAGTGCATGCATAGATGGCGAGAGCCAGCCGTATCAGCCGAGACCCCCTGGAAATAATGCAGTCCTTGTTTGCCTTCTTGTTGGTCGGCAGCTCGGATAAGCTTGCATGACTTGGGCAAGGATAGATCAGGCATGACAAACACTCACCGTATTACTCCAAATGGTCGATTATGCTGCCTTCATCGCTTAGGCAATTGAATCTAGGGGTAAAGGCCCTGTGAATTTTATGATTCGCGGGGCTGTGAGTTTATTAAAAATTAGGTGGGCCTAGTTGGTATACGTTCATCCGGTCAATTACTTTATTTAGCGGTGATATATCAACTAAAAATTTCGTGACTTTGAAATTAAGCCATTCTTTTGAACCATCGATACTGCAGCTGCTTGTTTCGCAAAAAAGTCTAAGTTCACCGCTGTTGCCTTCATAGAGGGTTGCTATATAGTGCAATCCATTTTTATCTTTAAGAAGTAATCGAGTATGAACATTTCCGAATTGCTCCGTATACTTAAACAACCCTTTTTTGTAATCATATGACTGAAGCCCAAGCGGACCACTATAGTCTAAAGTTTTCCATGCTACCAATGATTTCGTTTGGAAAAGGAACGGGTTACCGTTTATTTTTTCTATGTTTGTAAAATTATTCGGATAATAGTCCTGAGGATTATATTTTTGATCATTCAGGACGCCTAGAGTATTTGCCGGAGATGTTTTTGCGTTTT
>JBDQLO010000047.1:0-6440 GCA_040262735.1 Fluviibacter sp. | reverse complement strand
CGTCGGCTTCAACGGCCTTCATGAACTGATCGGTCACGCCGATCGAGATGTTGAAGTTGGTGAGATCGCCCTTGTCTTTAGCGTGGATGAACAGCTCGATATCCGGGTGGTCGCAACGCATCACCCCCATCTGGGCACCCCGACGGGCGCCGGCCGATTCTACGGTTTCGCAGGAGCGGTCAAACACGCGCATGTACGACACCGGACCCGAAGCGCGCGATTGCGTCCCTTTGACGCGGGCGCCTTGCGGGCGGATCGACGAAAAGTCATAACCGACACCGCCACCGCGTCGCATGGTTTCGGCCGCTTCGGCCAGCGCAGTGTAAATACCGGGACGGCCATTGACGGTTTCAACGACCGAGTCCCCCACCGGCTGCACGAAGCAGTTGATCAGCGTGGCCTGCAGATCGGTACCAGCGGCCGAGTTGATGCGGCCGGCCGGTACAAAGCCGTTTTCTTGCGCCCACAGGAATTTGCTTTCCCACTTGGCGCGGTGCTTTTCATCTTCTACCTTAGCGAGGGCGCGAGCGACACGGGCGCGCACCTCGGCGATCGATTGCTCACTGCCTTTGGCGTACTTTTCGACCAGCACCTCGGTGCAGATGTCCTGCGGCGGCAGGGTGCTGCGTGCGCTGGCGGCTGTTTTTTTCGTTGTATCAGTCGTCATTGTTATGTCCTTGGAGGGGGTTGTTTAGCGTTTCAGAAGAAAGAAATCCAATGCCACAAATTTACTACATCTAGTGTTGTGATTCAAACTTTTCTCTACCTATAGTGTGTCCTGCCAAATCCAGCGCCTGTAAGCTTTCGATGCGCGCCCCCCGCCGGATGCCCTGATTTTCAAGGACAAAATATTTTGGCGACCATTCACCAGGCACGGAGACTGGCTTTCACAAATGAATGGTTGCGCTGAGCGCACCGTTCATATGTTTGTTGCATAGCACCAATCGGAACGGCCTGCGGGGGCAGGGGCTGGGTGAACAGCGTGCTAAAATTTGTGCACTTTTGAGCCGCTTGTCATGCACATCGGCATGAAAAAGCTTCAGAAAATCAGACCACTTCGAGCCTAGAACCACGCCATGTCCGGAAACACGATCGGTACCCTGTTCACAGTTACATCGTTTGGCGAGTCGCACGGACCCGCCATTGGCTGCGTGGTCGACGGTTGTCCGCCGGGGTTGGCCCTCTCGGAAGCCGATATCCAGGCCGAACTCGATCGACGTAAACCGGGCACCTCCCGCCACGTGACGCAGCGTCGCGAGCCGGATGCCGTGGAAATTCTCTCGGGGGTTTTCGAAGGTAAAACCACGGGGGCGCCTATTGCCTTGTTGATTCGTAACCAGGATCAGCGCAGTAAAGATTACGGCAACATCGCCGAGCAGTTCCGGCCAGGGCACGCCGATTACACCTACTGGCAGAAATACGGTATCCGCGATTACCGGGGCGGTGGCCGCTCGTCGGCGCGAGAAACCGCCGTGCGCGTCGCTGCAGGGGCCATTGCCCGGAAATGGTTGCGGGAACGCTATGGTATTTACATCCGTGGCTGGATGGATCAGCTCGGCCCGTTGGCGATTCCTTACGTGTCGGCCGCTGACATTGATCAGAATCCCTTCTTCGCACCGAACAACGGCATCGTGCCGGAACTCGAAGCCTACATGGATGCATTGCGCAAAGCCGGCGATTCCGTGGGCGGCGGTATTACCGTCACCGCCACCGGCGTGCCACCCGGCTGGGGCGAGCCGGTCTATGACCGTTTTGATGCCGATCTGGCGCAGGCGCTGATGGGGATCAATGCGGTCAAGGGCGTCGAAATTGGCGCCGGCTTTGCTTCGATTGCCCAGCGCGGTACCGAACATGGTGACGAAATGACACCGCAGGGCTTCTTGAGTAATAACGCCGGTGGCGTGCTCGGCGGGATCACGACCGGGCAGGACATCGTGGCGCGTGTGGCCATCAAGCCGACCTCCAGTATTCGTACGCCGCGCCGGAGCATCAATATTCGCAACGAAGACGTCATGGTCGAAACCTTCGGTCGTCATGATCCGTGTGTGGCGATCCGCGCCACGCCGATCACCGAAGCCATGATGGCGATCGTGCTCATGGATCATGCCCTGCGTCATCGCGCGCAGTGTGGCGATGTGGATTCCGGTTTGCCGAATGTGCCGGCCAGCGCGCCCCGCGCCTGATTAACCCCACACTCCCTGCGTCTGCCGATGACTGCGCGACCGCTCCCTTACTGGCGGCTGTCGTTCTATTATTTTTTCTATTTCGCCTTCATCGGTGTTTTCTCGCCGTATTTCACGCTATATCTGCAATCGTTGGCGATCAGTGCGGCCGACATCGCGCTGCTCATGTCGCAGATGCAACTCATGCGTCTGGTCGCACCCGCATTCTGGGGCTGGCTTGCCGACAAACGCGGACACCAGGTCGACATCATCCGTCTTTCCGGGCTGTGCGGCTGCATCGGGTTTATCGGCTTCTTTCTGACCGATCAGTTCATCCAGCTCTTCATACCGATGACGCTGATGGCCTTTTTCTGGAGTGCCGCGCTGCCACTGGTGGAAAGCCTGACGTTTTCTCATCTGGCCGAAGAGTCGCACCGCTATAGCCGCATTCGGGTCTGGGGGTCAGTGGGCTTTATCGTCGCCGTATTGCTCGGTGGTGCCTTGCTGGACCATCTGCCCATCGGCGATGTACCTGCCATGGTCTTTGTGGTCTTGCTGGGCATTCTGGTGATGGCGTTCCGTCTGCCGGAAGGGCGGCAGGTCGTCACGGCGTCTCCGGAGTCGACAAACCCCGCCGCGCCCTTGGCAAGCTTGCGTTCGGTGGTGGCCAACCAACAGGTCTGGATGTTGCTGGTGGCATGTTTTCTGATGTCGTCGGCGCATGGCGTTTACTATGTCTTCTATTCGATCCATCTCGATAATCTTGGCTACAGCAAGGGCATGATCGGTCTACTCTGGTCGCTGGGCGTGCTGGTAGAGATTGGTCTGTTTATGGTGATGGCACCGCTGATGCAGCGCTACAGCCTGCGCGCACTGCTGCTGGCCACCTATGCCGTCGCGGTGGTGCGTTTTCTGATGATTGGCTGGTGTGCCGAATCACTGCTGCTGCTTGTGATCGCGCAGGCCATGCACGGGCTCACCTTTGGTGTGCATCATGCCGCTGCCATTGCTGCCGTGAATGAATGGTTTCCGCGCCACGTCCATGCCCGCGGCCAGGCTTTGTATTCCAGCATCTCCTTCGGCGGCGGCGGTTTGTTCGGCGGTATTGTCAGTGGCCTCGTCTGGGATCCGTTGGGTGCCGGCTGGGCGTTTACGCTGGGTGCCGTGTTCGCGCTGGCCGGCGGCTTCTGTATTGCGCGCGGCATGCCCTCGGGCTTGACCCGGCCTGCGGAAAACCTTGCCGCATAGCGGGCTTGGCGACGACCGGACCCCAAAAAGTAAAGGGCTTGTGCGATAATTTCCGACTCAATGACCGGCGCAGAATCTGTTGATAGGTTCCTGAGTCGGCGCTGTTTTTACGGAATTGGCCATGGCAAAAACGCTCTACGACAAATTGTGGGAAAACCATGTCGTTCGTCAGGAAGACGACGGCACCGCATTGATTTATATCGACCGGCATCTGGTGCATGAAGTCACCAGCCCGCAGGCGTTCGAAGGCCTGAAGATCGCCGGGCGCAAAGCCTGGCGTATCGAATCGGTGGTCGCCACGGCGGACCACAACACGCCGACCGATGGCTGGGATAAAGCCGAAGGTACGGCGTGTATCGACGACGAAATCTCGCGTCTCCAGGTCGATACGCTGGACGCCAACATTCGTGCCAACGGCGCGCTGGCCTACTTTCCGTTCAAGGACGCGCGTCAGGGCATCGTGCATGTGGTCGGTCCGGAGCAGGGCGCCACGCTGCCCGGCATGACGGTGGTGTGTGGCGACTCGCATACCTCGACGCATGGCGCGTTTGCCGCACTGGCCTTCGGGATTGGTACCTCCGAAGTCGAACATGTGCTCGCCACGCAGACGCTGGTCTCCAAAAAATCCAAGTCGATGCTGATCCGGGTTGAAGGTCCGCTTGGCAAAGGGGTGGGCGCTAAAGACATCGTGCTGGCCATCATCGGCAAGATCGGTACGGCGGGGGGGACGGGCTATGCCATCGAATTTGCCGGCAGTGCCATCCGTGGCCTGTCGATGGAAGGTCGCATGACCATTTGCAACATGGCTATTGAAGCGGGTGCCCGCGCCGGCATGGTGGCGGTCGACGATACAACGATCAATTATGTGCAGGGCCGCACCTTTGCGCCCAAAGGCAGCGACTGGGACAAGGCGGTTGCCTACTGGCGCACGCTGCGCAGCGATGAGGGTGCTCAATTCGACAAAGTGGTCGAGCTGGATGCGCGCGCCATTCAGCCGGAAGTGACCTGGGGCACCTCGCCCGAAATGGTGATCGGCATCAACGATCTGATTCCTGATCCGGCCAAAGAACCGGATCCGGTCAGACGCGAAGGTATGGAGCGCGCCCTAGCGTATATGGGTCTGAACCCCAACACCCCCATCGCGGGCGTGCCGGTCGATAAGATCTTTATTGGTTCGTGTACCAACTCGCGGATCGAAGATCTGCGTCAGGCGGCCGCCATTGTGCGTGGCCGTTCGGTCGCGGCCAATATCAAGCTGGCGCTGGTCGTGCCGGGCTCGGGGCTGGTCAAGCGCCAGGCCGAAGAAGAAGGCCTGGATAAAATTTTTACGGCTGCCGGCTTCGAGTGGCGTGAGCCGGGTTGCTCAATGTGTCTGGGCATGAACGCGGATCGTCTGTCGCCGGGCGAACGTTGTGCCTCGACTTCGAACCGTAACTTTGAAGGCCGTCAGGGTCCGATGGGTCGTACCCATCTGGTCAGCCCGATTATGGCTGCAGCGGCGGCCGTGGCAGGACGCTTTGTTGATGTGCGGGAGGTCTTGTAATGGACAAGTTTGTTGTGCTCGACGGCCTCGTTGCGCCGCTGGATCGTGCCAATGTGGATACCGATGCCATCATCCCCAAGCAATTTTTAAAGTCGATCAATCGCTCGGGCTTCGGTCCCTTTGCCTTTGACGAATGGCGCTACATGGATGTGGGTCAGCCGGGTCAGGATTGCAGTAATCGTCCGCTGAACCCGCAGTTCTCGCTGAACCAGCCGCAGTTCAAAGGTGCTTCGGTATTGCTGACCCGTCAGAACTTCGGTTGCGGTAGCTCGCGCGAGCACGCCCCTTGGGCGCTGCTCGATTACGGCTTCCGCGCCATCATCGCCGAGTCATTTGCCGATATCTTCTTCAACAACTGTTTCAAGAACGGCATCCTGCCGATTGTGCTGCCGACCTCTGTTGTTGACCGTCTGTTCGCTGAAACGCTGGCCACGCCGGGCTACCGCCTGGTCGTTGATCTACCGAATCAGGTGGTGCGTACGCCGAGCGGCGACGCAATGCCGTTTGAAGTCGATCCGTTCCGCAAGGAATGCCTGATCAATGGCTGGGACGATATCGGCCTGACGTTGCGTCATGCGGACGCGATTCACGCCTACGAAGACCGTCGCCGCCTCGAACAACCCTGGCTTTTTGCCAAATAAATCTCTGGAGTCTCAGATGTCCCGCAAGATTCTCGTACTGCCGGGTGACGGCATTGGTCCTGAAATCACCGCGGAGGCGGTACGTGTCCTCGAAGCGCTGAACCAGGACGGTCTGGGTCTCGAAATCACGACCGGTCTACTCGGCGGCTGTGCCGTGGATGCCACCGGCGAGCCTTACCCGGCAGCAACGCGTGCCCAGGCCGAAGCCGCCGATGCCGTGCTGCTCGGCGCTGTGGGTGGCCCCCAGTGGGACACCTTGCCGCGCGAACAACGCCCGGAGCGTGGTCTGCTCGGCATCCGTAAGCATCTCAACCTATTTGCCAATCTGCGGCCGGCCATCCTGTATCCGGAACTGGCCAATGCCTCGTCGCTCAAGCCGGAAGTGGTGTCGGGTCTGGATATCCTGATCGTGCGCGAACTGACCGGCGACATCTACTTCGGACAGCCGCGTGGCGTTGAAGAGCGCGACACGGAGTGGGGCCGTCAGAAGGTCGGCTTCAACACCATGGTTTATGCCGAAAGCGAGATCCGTCGTATCGCGCATGTGGCTTTTCGGGCGGCACAGAAGCGCGGTAACAAGCTGTGCTCGGTCGACAAGATGAATGTGCTCGAGTGCACGCAGTTCTGGCGCGACATTTTTGAAGAGGTCGCCAAAGAATATCCCGATGTACAGCTGTCGCACATGCTGGTCGACAACGCCGCCATGCAGCTGGTGCGTGCACCGAAGCAGTTCGACGTGATGGTGACCGGCAACATGTTCGGCGACATTCTGTCGGACGAAGCCTCGATGCTCACCGGCTCGATCGGCATGCTGCCGTCGGCCTCACTCGATGAGAACAACAAGGG
>JBDQLO010000046.1:0-6478 GCA_040262735.1 Fluviibacter sp. | reverse complement strand
GGCAGCGTCGCCGTCGTCCGCCGGCGCCAACGCCAGAAAACGGTCGATCATTCGTGGCAGCAGCTGCTGATCGAGCCGATGACGATGATTCAATAGGCCGTAACGACATTCGCCGGTGAAGCCGATTCGGTTGGGGATGCCGGCAAAGAAGATGGGCAGGGCAGACTTAAGGGAGTTGGGTAGGACGTAAGCGTTCTGATAACCCCGCGCCTTGATCATTCGGCCAACTTGCCAGCGAGCGCCGAGATCCAGTTTGCCATGAGCAAAAGGAGCGGTGATGACCTGACCGACACCCGGCATCCGATCAAACACCGGTGCAACCCAGGGGGGTGCCAGAACATCGACAGCGACCCGGTCGTGCGCGACGATGCGGCGCAAGAGCGGCTCGCTCATCACGGCATCGCCGACCCAGGCCGGTGCAACAAGGAGCGAGGCTGCCGTCATATTAGGCGAAGCCGCGCAGCCCGCATTCAATGACCGTGCGGTTGAGGGCCGGAAAAGGTATATTTGGTCCCGCAATAGGGACAAGCGACTTCTCCCGTCTTCAGGACATCCAGAAATACCCGGGGATGACCCGACCAGAGTTGAACGCCTTGTGGCGGGCAGTGCAACGGCAGATCCGCGGCGGTTACGGTCAATGCGGTTGCCGACAGTGTTTTTTCGAGCGGTGCGTTCATTGTCTGTGCCTCTTGAATCGTCAAAGGTAAATCAGATAAAGCTCAGCCATTCTTCGTGCGTCGGATTGCGACCATTGACGGCATCGAAGTAGGCGGATTGAATACGCTCGGTGACCGGGCCACGGCTACCAATGCCGATCTTACGGTTATCGAGCTCGCGAATCGGGGTAACTTCGGCGGCGGTACCGGTAAAGAAGGCTTCGTCGGCGCAATAGACTTCGTCGCGCGTAATGCGTTTCTGTTCCACCGAGATGCCCAGTTCGCGGGTCAGGGTGACCACGCTGTCGCGAGTAATGCCTTCCAGGCAAGAGGACAACTCCGGCGTGTAAACCTTGCCACCCTTCACGATGAACAGGTTTTCGCCAGCCCCTTCCGATACATAGCCTTCGGTGTCCAGCAGCAGAGCTTCGTCGTAACCATCGGCCACTGCTTCGTTGTTAGCTAGAATCGAGTTGACGTAGTGGCCGCTGGCCTTGGCACGTACCATCGACACATTGACATGGTGGCGGGTGTACGACGAGGTTTTAACGCGAATACCCTTCTTCAGACCATCCTCGCCCAGGTAGGCACCCCACGGCCAGGCGGCAATGATGACGTGAACCTTGGCACCTTTGGGTGAGACGCCCATCTTCTCCGAGCCGTAATACGCCAGCGGGCGAATGTAAGCGCTTTCCAGTTGGTTGGCACGCACAACGTCTTTATGCGCTTCATTAATCGTGTCTTGATCGTAAGGCATCTCCATCTGGAAGATGTGCGCCGAGTTGAACAGACGTGCCGTGTGATCCTGCAGACGGAAGATTGCTGTGCCGCGGCCGGTGTCGTAGGCACGAACACCCTCAAAGACGCTCATGCCGTAATGCAGGGAATGGGTCAGAACATGCGTATTGGCATCGCGCCAAGGGATGAGATTGCCATCCATCCAGATAAAACCGTCGCGGTCAGACATCGACATGATGCAAATCCTTAGGTGAAACGTCGCAATGAAGTTGCTTGCATGAGCCGGTGTTGAAGTTCGGCCGGTCATGGCGCAAAGAATGCCTCGATTTTAGCCGATTTCCCGACGGAAATCAGGTCAGGCGTGCGGTCGAACCGTTGCTTTTGATGGGCTTCGGTAAAATGCGGGGTATGAATCGCCAAAATCATCGCTGGAAACCCAGCGTCACCGTTGCGGCCCTGGTCGAACGGGAAGGACGCTTTCTGGTCGTCGAAGAAGAAACCTCAGACGGTTTGCGTTTTAACCAGCCGGCAGGTCATCTGGATGCCGGGGAGTCGCTGGTTGACGCCTGTGCCCGCGAGGCACTCGAGGAAACCGGTTGTGTCGTGACGCCACGGGCACTGGTTGGTGTTTACCAGTGGACCTTGCCGGCGGGTGATATTACCTATCTGCGTTTTGCCTTTGACTGTCAGCTAAACCGTATCGAAGCGGGTCGGCAACTCGATGACGGTATCATTGCCGCCCATTGGCTGACGCTGGATGAACTGCGGGCAACCCAAGAACGCCATCGCAGCCCGCTGGTACTGCAATGTGTCGAAGACTGGGTGGCCGGTCGCCGATTGCCGCTCGACAGTATTCGGCATGACGACTAACTCCATGCGGAACAGGTATCAACTGGGCGTGATGCAGGTCGTTTTGACACTGAGTCTTATCAGCGGTGCCGCCAATGCGGATGCACTGATTGTGGTCTGCTATAACTGGGGCTGCCTGGCGAGACAACCCGTGAGCTACCCCGAACCCTGGCTGCGCAAAGCTACCCAGCCGCTGCGCCAGGCAAAAACACCGGAGGCCGAGCGGATCGCTGCTGCCGAGGTGGTACACCGCTTCTACCTCAAGGCCGCTGAACAGACCCCGATTGGTGCCGATGCCCCGGGCAATGATGAAGATCCGAGCGTCAACGGTCGAATGGATTGTATCGACCACTCTGCCACCACCAAAAATATGCTCTTGTACCTCCAGCACCGCAAGTGGCTGCGTTGGCACGATGTAGGTTCCTATGCGCATCGCTCCTTGCTGGTGGGATCCCATTACAGCGCGACTCTGATTGAGAAAGGTTCGGCCGATGATGCAGGTATCTTCGTCATCGATCCCTGGGGAGTGGATCCTGCAACATTGCCTGAGCTAGCCCCCGTGAGAGAATGGGCGGGTCCGCGCTTTTATTCGCTGGAAATGCAGCACCATACTCAAAACCCGCCGGCCGCTTTAACGCGCTGACCGGTTGCCACAAGGAATAGGCATGTCTTCTGCACCTACCGTTGTTGTTGGCCTCTCTGGCGGTGTTGATTCGTCGGTCGCGGCGCTCTTGCTTAAGGAGCAAGGCTATCGGGTCATCGGTCTGTTCATGAAGAACTGGGAAGAGGACGATACAGACGCGTACTGCAGCACGCGTCAGGATCTCATCGATGTGATGAGTGTCACGGACATTCTCGGCATCGACATCGAGGTCGTCAATTTTGCCCAGGAATACCGCGATCGTGTCTTTTCGACGTTTCTACAGGAGTACAACGCGGGTCGAACACCAAACCCGGATGTACTGTGTAACGCCGAAATCAAATTTGCCGCGTTTCTGGACCATGCCCTTAACCTCGGCGCAGATTTCATCGCCACCGGGCATTACGCGGGGGTACAGGATTTTGATGGCAAGCGTCAGTTACTCAAAGCAGAAGATGGCAACAAGGATCAGAGTTATTTCCTGTACCGCCTGAACCAATCGCAACTCAAGCCAGCGCTTTTTCCACTGGCGCATTGGCTGAAGCCCGAAGTGCGCGCCAAGGCAGAAGCCGCCAGACTGCCCGTGGCAGGCAAAAAAGACTCGACCGGCATTTGCTTCATCGGTGAGCGCCCCTTCAACGATTTTTTGCAGCGCTATGTCCCGCAAAACCCGGGGGAGATCCGTGATCTGGATTCCGGCAAATTGTTAGGCACGCATCAGGGCTTGGCGTTTCACACCATCGGTCAGCGCAAGGGCTTGCACATCGGTGGCGTGAAAGGTCACGATATACAAACGGGCGAGCACGATGCCTGGTATGTGGCCACCAAAGATATGCAGACGAACGTCCTGTATGTTGTGTCAGGGCACGATCACCCGGCGCTCTTCGTGAACGAAGTCACCATCACTGATCTGAACTGGATCGCCGGCGAGCCGCCACATACGCACTGGGTCTACACCGCCAAAACGCGTTATCGCATGCCCGACGCCGCTTGTGAAGTCGAGCGTATCGATGCTGATCGTGCCGTTGTCCGTTTTGCCGCCCCGCAATGGGCCGTCACGCCGGGTCAGTCGCTGGTCTTGTACGAAAGCCGCGTCTGCCTTGGTGGTGGCATCATCGAGTCCACCCGTATGGCCGGCAGGTCTGACGCAGCCGGCCTGGACCTCCAGTCACTGAACGACTGATGACTACTCGGCCAGCGAGGTTTTAGCGCTGGGTCGCTGGGCAATTCGGTCGAATAGTTGCGCCAGATTCGGATGTGGCGAACGCCAATCACGTTCGGGTTGGCGCAGGTCTAGGTAGACCAGCGTGCTAAACAGCGCCAGATCACCCAGAGAAAGTTCCTTGCCATCGACCCAGAGGTTATTGCCAAGGCTGATGCTCGCAAAATCCAACGCGCGGTTAATAGCGTTGTTGTGGAGTGTGATGTTGCTCGGTTCCTGTTTTTCTTCGGGACGGAGCCGCTCGTTGCGCACGGCAATGGCCGAATCCATCATGCCATCGGCAAGCGCTTCCCAGCGCTTGACCCGCATCCGCGCGAGCGCGTTGTCGCGGGGAATCAAAATCGGGGTGTCGTTGAGACTGTCCAGGTAGTCAGCAATCACCGGTGAGTCGAATACACAGGTCTCGTCATCCAGAATCAGTGCCGGGATGCGACCGAGTGGATTGACACGTGCAACCAGACTACCCGGTTCGCGCGGCGGGTCGATCAGGTATTCATGCGGAAGGTTCTTTTCCAGGAGCATCAGACGCACCTTGCGTACGTAAGGGCTGGTCGGGGTACCGAGAAGTTTCATGATTAAAGTCCGTGTTGTTTGAACCAGGCCAGACCCATGCGCCAGGCTTTGTCGGCGGCCTCGCGGTTATAGCTGGCGCGGTAATCTGCATTGAAGGCATGGCCAACGCCCGGAAAAACCACAATTTCAGAACCGCTGTTCGATTCTTTGAGAGCGGCCTGCATGCGGGCGACGCCTTCCAGACTAATCCCCGTGTCTTTTTCGGCATATAGGCCGAGCACCGGTACTTTGAGCCTGGCGCCGATGTCGACCGGATCCAGCGGCCGGATGTCGGCCTTCATGCCTTCGACGCGACCATAATAAGCGAGGCCGGCGTTGAGCGATGGGTTGTGATACGCGTACTCCCAAACGGCGCGCCCACCCCAGCAAAAGCCTACCGCACCGGCGCGTTTGGAGTCACCTGCCAGCTTTTGCCGCGCGTAGTCAAGGGTTGCATCCAGATCACTATTCACCTGTGCATCGGGTGCTTTCAGCACAATGTTCTGAAACAGATCCGGAATCTCTTTGTATTGCGTCACATCCCCCTGGCGGACAAAAAGCTCTGGAGCAATCGCCAGATAACCGGCTTTGGCGTAACGGCGGCAGATATCCTGAATATGCTCATGGACGCCAAAGATCTCGTGAATCACCAGCACTACCGGTACACGACCCGTCTTGGCTGGGCGGGCGTAATACGCTGGAATATCGCGATCATACGTAGGAATGCTGACCTGGCCATCGGTGAGTCCAACCCGATCCGTCTGGATCACTTCGGCCAGCACGGGCGAGGCAGCGACTGCGTAGCTGGTGCTGAGCACGCCCGCGATAAAGTGACGTCGTGAAATGGTCATGAAGGTTCGCCAAAAGGTTGCCGATTCATTACCTTACACGGAACCCCGAGATTCGCCCAGTGAGCCTATCAGACGGGTGGCCGATGGTAAAATAGCCTCTTCGATTTTTACGGATTCAGGAGCGACAGATGTCTAACGGTCTTGGTGCCTTGACGGCCCTCTCACCCCTTGATGGGCGCTATGCCGCCAAGGTCGACCCGCTCCGTCCGCACTTTTCGGAATATGGTCTGATCCGCGCGCGTCTGCGTGTCGAGATCGAATGGCTCAAGGCGCTGGCTGCCGAGCCGCATTTCGCCGAAATTCCCGCTTTCTCGGCAAAAACGATTGCCGAGCTTGATGCTTTGGTGAGCAACTTTACCGAGTCCGATGCTGCTGAAGTCAAAGGGATTGAAGCGACGACGAACCACGACGTCAAGGCGCTGGAATACTGGATCAAGGACAAAACCAAAGCCAACGCCGAAGTCACCCTGGTCAGCGAGTTCATTCACTTCGCCTGTACCTCCGAAGACATCAATAACCTGTCGCATGCGCTCATGTGCCAGGGCGCGCGTGAACAGGTCATGCTGCCAACGCTGGATCGCGTCATCGTCAAGCTCACCGAGATGGCGCATACCTACGCCGACATTCCCATGATGAGCCGTACGCATGGCCAGCCGGCCACGCCGTCGACCATGGGCAAGGAAATGGCCAACGTCGCTTACCGTCTGCAGCGGGCCCGCGCGCGTATCGCCCAGGTGGAACTGCTCGGCAAGATCAACGGTGCCGTTGGTAATTACAACGCCCACCTCGCCGCGTACCCCGGTTACGACTGGGAAGGCTTCGCCAAACGCTTTGTCGAATCGCTCGGTCTGACCTTTAACCCGTACACCATCCAGATCGAGCCGCATGATGCGCTGGCCGAACTGTTTGATACGTTTGCCCGCGTCAACGGCATCCTCATCGATCTCGACCGCGACGTCTGGGGTTACAT
>JBDQLO010000045.1:0-6599 GCA_040262735.1 Fluviibacter sp. | reverse complement strand
TGGACGCCGGCAGAGTCGCCGGCAAGCCCGAGATTATAGGGCGCGGCGCGGCGGATCCGATAGTGGGTTGACGCAGGGCTGTTAGAATTCATGGATGTCCAGACGAATTTTTGCCGTGATCCCGGCCGCCGGAACCGGCAGCCGTGTCGGTGGGGGTACACCCAAGCAGTACTTGCCGCTGAATGGCTTAGCCCTGATCCGGCATACACTGCAGGCCTTGCTTTCAGAGCCCCGTATACAACGGATCGGGGTCGTGTTGGCCCCGGATGACGCGACCTGGAGCGAAGCTTGTCTGCCGCTTGGCGGTGCGGATCGCATCTGCCTGGTGCGTGCTGGTGGCGCGACGAGGGCAGACAGCGTTTCTAATGGAATCAACTGGTTAAAAGATCAAGTTCACGCAAAACGTGATGATTGGCTGCTCGTCCATGATGCCGCCCGGCCATGTCTGCAGCCGGATCAGTTGACGTGTCTGATCGATACCTTGCTCGATGATCCGGTCGGCGGTCTGTTGGCGATTCCGGTTGCCGACACGCTCAAGCGTGCTGATTCCGACAACCGGGTCGACGCCACGATGGATCGGCGACAGCTCTGGCAGGCACAAACCCCCCAGATGTTTCGGATTGAAACCCTACAACGGGCTTTAGCGGGTGCAGATCGCGCAACGATTACCGACGAGGCGTCGGCCATCGAGCGACTGGGGCTGCGTCCCCGACTGGTGAACGGCAGCCTGACCAATTTAAAAGTGACGTACCCGGAAGATTTAGCGCTGGCGTCAATGATTCTGAACACCGCCCATCCCCAGTAAACAGGAGAAATTCATGATCCGTATCGGACAAGGCTACGATATCCATGCCCTGGTGACAGGACGCAAGCTGATGATCGGCGGCGTCGAGATTCCCCACACCCACGGGCTGGATGGCCATTCGGACGCCGATGTGCTGTTACACGCCATTACCGATGCGCTGCTGGGCGGTGCGGCGTTGCGCGATATCGGTTTTCATTTTCCCGATACCGATCCTGAATTTGCCGGCGCCGATTCACGTGTCTTATTGCGCGAGGCCATGCGTCGCGTCGCGGCGGCTGGCTATGGCGTATTGAATATCGATGCGACCGTGATCGCGCAAAGCCCCAAGCTATCGCTTTACGTTCCGGCCATGATTGCTCATATCGCTGCCGATCTGGATCTGCCGGAAAAGGATGTGAACGTGAAGGCCAAGACCAACGAGCACCTGGATGCGGTTGGCCGCAAAGAGGCCATTATTGCGCAAGCGGTGGTGCTGCTCGGCGAACTGGCCGACGAAGAAGATCACGACCATGATCATTGATCACCTAGGTTAATCGAAAGACCATCTCGCAGATGATCAAGCTGCTCAGCCTGGAAACGGCGACCGACCGTGGCGGTTTCTGCCTCTGGTCGGGTGATGTCGACCATGGCTTGCTGAAATCTCGACAGGTGCTGTCGTTGACGTGCCCGACCGGGCAGCCGCATGCCGAGACGCTGCTGCCGCTGTTGCGCGGCGCCCTGGCCGAAGCCGGCTGGCACCTGAACGACCTGGATGCCATTGTCTACGATGCCGGGCCGGGGATGTTTACCGGTCTGCGGGTGTCGGCGGCTTTGGCCCAGGGACTGGCGGTGGCCTGCGATAAGCCGCTGGTACCGGTTTCATCGCTCGAGGCGCTGGCCGAGTCGGCCTACCAGCTGACGGGCGACCACCAGGTCGTCACCCTGCTTGATGCCCGCATGAGCCAGATCTATGCGGCCGCCTGGCAACGCACGGTAGATCAGGGTTGGCAGGCAACGATTGAACCCTGTCTGATCAGTCCCGATACGCTGGCTACCTTGCAGATACCCGCCGAATATCGTGCGGTAGCAGGGACCGCGCTCGATGAATATCCGGAAGCAGCGCATGGATGCCGTCAAATAGGGCTCACCGATACACAGGCCAGATACCCGGCGGCGGCGGCACTCGCCCATGTGGGCGCGGTACGCTATCTGCGGGGAGAGCGGCAGGACCCGGCCGATGCTGTGCCCATCTATGTGCGTGACCGCGTGGCGTTAACGACCGCCGAACGACTTGCCGGCGAGCGTCTGTGACCATGTCGCTCCAACTGACAGCAATGACGTCGGAAGACGTCCCGGTCGTCGCTGAAATCGAGGCGCAACAACACCTGACCCCCTGGCAAGACCATGGCTTCAGGGATGCCTTGCGTCATGGTTGGTCGACGCGGGTATTGCGTGATGGCTCACAAACTGGCAATCCGGTACGAGGATATTTTGTGGCCATGACCGCCGGTGACGACGTGGAATTGCTGACCATCTCCGTGGCACCGGGTTATGCCGGCCTGGGCTACGGCCGACTGTTGCTCGAAGCACTGATGAAAGAAGCACAGGAACGTGGCGCACATCGTCTGTTGCTGGAGGTGCGGCAGAGCAATGACCGAGCGATTCGCTTCTATGAATTGGCGGGATTTACAATAGCGGGCATGCGCAAAAACTATTACGAGATCCCGGCTGATCCGGTGCAGGGTCGCGCTGCCGGCCGTGAGGATGCCGTGCTGATGGCGTACACATTCGAGGCAGCTCGGTGATGAGTAACGACCCGGTAAAGTCGGTAGACCCGCAACGCCGTCGGCAACTGAGCGACGCCCAATGGCTTCAAGCCATGGGTATTGATCCCTTCTGGATCGAAAGCCCTGGCGATCGGGGTGATGTGCCGGCAGCATTGCAACATCCCGAGGCAGTATCGTTGCCCAAAGCGGTTACGACCGCGCAGACCCCAACCGACGATTGGGGCAGCCTTGAGGCGGCCATTCGTTCCTGTCGGACTTGTTCTTTGTGCAAGGCGCGCAAGCAGGCGGTGCCCGGATCCGGTGATCGACAGGCAACCTGGATGATGGTCGGCGAAGCGCCCGGTGCCGAAGAGGATGCGGCCGGGCAGCCTTTTGTCGGTAAAGCCGGCAAATTACTCGACGCGATGCTGGCGGCTCTCGATCTGAAACGCGATCAGGGCGTTTACGTAGCCAACGCCGTCAAATGCCGGCCACCGGAGAATCGCACCCCGGAAAGCGCAGAGATCGACGCCTGCAACCCGTTCCTGACCCAGCAGATCGAACTCGTACAGCCCAAAGTCATCGTGGCACTGGGTAAACCGGCGGCCTATGCGTTACTGGGACGCGCCGATGCAATCCAAAGCCAGCGCGGTGCGGTGCATTACCGGGAACAAGGGGGGCGCCGTATTCCAGTCGTTGTGACCTACCACCCGGCGTATTTGTTGCGTCAGCCGGAAGAGAAGTCGAAGTCCTGGCAGGATCTGCTTCTGGCCGCAGCCATTCTTCGCCCTCGAGAATCAGACGCGCCACACATCTAGTGCATGGCGCTGTCGTCGAGGTGGATGACGTCGTCGTACTGCCGCTGGTTAGCCTCAAAGCGGCGTTTGACCAGATACATACTGCCGGACACAAACAGGGCAAAAAGCGTAATGACTGTGTAAATGGAGAGATCGGCGCGCATCATCAGGTAGTAGAGGCCGGTCATCATCAGGATCGAGAGGTTCTCGTTAAAGTTCTGAACGGCGATTGAGTGTCCCGCACCCATGAGAATGTGCCCGCGGTGCTGGAGCAAGGCGTTCATCGGTACGACGAAATAGCCGGACAGATAGCCGATGATAATCAGCAGCGGAACCGCCACCCAGAAATTCGTCACAAAATTCATGATCAGAACGACAAAGCCCATGGCAATGCCCATCGGAATGACGTTGACGGATTTGCGCAGTGTAATGCGCTTGGCAGCCATCACGGCACCGGCGGCGACGCCAATGGCCACAACCCCTTGCAACATGGACGATTTCGACAGGTCAAGATTCAACGAGACCTCCGCCCATTTGATCACGATGAATTGCAGCGTGGCACCCGCCCCCCAGAAGAGCGTGGTGACCGCCAGCGAAATCTGGCCAAGACGATCGCGCCAGAGTAGCTTCAGACAGTGATTAAACTCGTGGAAGAGATAGAACGGGTTTTTGCTCAGCGCTTTGTGGTCGACGCCCGTGTCCGGGATGTAGAGATTGAAGAGCGATGCCAGAACATACAGGATGCCGATGATGCCGATCGTTATTTCGCCAACGGTATCAATCCCGGTGTCGATGACTGGCAGATCGAAGCTGAGCAGCGCTTGCGCGATATCGGGCTTGATCAGCAGGCCGCCAACCAGAACGCCGGTGATAATGGCGCCTACGGTAAGCCCTTCGATCCAGCCGTTGGCGACGACGAGCAACCGGTGCGGCAGATATTCGGTAAGAATGCCGTATTTGGCCGGCGAATAAGCGGCAGCGCCCAGGCCGACCACGGCATAGGCGATCAGCGGATCAACAGAGAAAAACTTCATGGCGCAGCCAACGATCTTGATCGTATTAATGATGAACATGACGCGCCACTTGGGCATCGAATCGGCAAAGGCACCGACGAACGCCGCCAGCACGACATAAGACAGGGTAAAGCTGGTTTTGAGGAGAGGTTCGTACTCCGAGGGCGCCTGCATTTCCCGGAGGGCCGCAATCGCCGCAATCAGTAGCGCATTATCGGCCAGCGCAGAAAAGAACTGCGCCGCCATGATGATATAGAACCCAAACGGCATACTTCTCGCCCGTAAAAAACAGCCCGTTTTATAGCATGAATCCCGTTACAAAAGATTGTGCGATGCAATGCTTAGCCGCCAAGGATAGATTTTGCGGCTAACCGATTGATTTAATTTGATCAGGCAGCTGCGCGCCGCAACAGGTAAAATCCCGGTCATGTTTGTAAACACCCCATTTTCTGCGGACGAACAGGGTCGCCCCCTGTCGGCCAGATTCTCGCGTACGGCGTTGATTCATAATGCCCGGCGCGCGCGTCAGCTAACCCCTGCGGGCGGTCAGGTGCTGGGGGTCATTAAGGCGGATGCCTATGGCCATGGACTGCTGGCATCGGCAGCAGCGCTGCGCGGCCAGGTTGATGGTTTTGCGGTACTGGAACTCGAGGCCGCGAGCCAACTGCGCGGGCAGGGGTTCGATGAACCGATTCTGATGTTGGAGGGGTTTCATTCGCAGGCCGAATTGGCAGCGTTTGCCGCGTTGTCACTGTCGATGATCATCCATCGGATGGACCAGATCGATACCCTGAGACAGGCGAGTCTGACATCGCCGCTGCCGGTCTTTCTGAAAGTGAATACGGGCATGAACCGCCTCGGCGTTGCGCTGCACGAAGCCCGGGCTGCCTATGAACGCCTGATCGCCTTGCCGCAGGTCGGCGATGTCACGGTGATGACCCACTTCGCTGATGCGGACAACGCCCGTGGCAGCGGTTGGCAACGGGATCGACTTATGGCTGCCTGGCCTACAGTCATGTCCTATCGGACATCGTTTGCCAATTCGGCCGCGTTGATGAACGGTCCGGTGGACCGCCAGGCTCTTGGCGATGTGGTTCGCCCCGGCATCATGCTTTACGGTGCCTCGCCCTGGGGCAGTACCGTTGCGGGTAAAACGGCCACGGAGCTCGGCTTGCAACCGGTCATGACTCTGTCTAGCGAATTGATCGCTATTCAGCCTATTCAGGCAGGGGAGCGTGTCGGTTACGGCGGCACGTTTACCGCAGATCGACCCATGCGGATTGGTGTAGTGGCGTGTGGTTACGCCGATGGTTATCCGCGTCATGCGACGAATCAGACGCCAATTCTTGTTGATGGCCAGCGCACCACACTGACCGGCCGCGTGTCGATGGACCGCCTGTGTTGTGATGTAACAGACATCCCGAGCGCCTGCGTTGGGAGTGCGGTGACACTCTGGGGTCATGGTCTACCCGCCGATGAAGTCGCCGATAGCGCCGGTACCATTGCCTATGAACTTTTCTGTGCCCTGGCGCCCCGCGTACCACGCGTCTGGGAGGACTGATCGAACCATGGCCAAGACCAAAACCCTGTACACCTGTACTGAATGCGGCTCCAACCAGCCCAAATGGCAAGGACAATGTCCGGACTGCAACGCCTGGAATACGCTGGTTGAGACCATTGCCGAAAAACCGGCGACATCGGCGCATCGTTTTGCCAGCCTGGCGCCGGTGAGTGGTGTGCAGTCGTTGGGTAAAGTCGAAGCCCGCGAAGCGCCCCGCCTGAGTTCCGGCATCGAAGAGTTCGATCGTGTACTCGGTGGCGGCCTGGTCTCGGGGGGTGTGGCACTGATTGGTGGTGACCCGGGCATTGGTAAGAGTACTTTGCTGTTGCAGTGCCTGGCGGCGGTATCGACCCGGGTGCCGGTTCTCTACGTCAGTGGTGAGGAGTCCGCCGAGCAGATTGCGCTGCGTGCACAGCGACTCGATGTAGACGCCCCGGATCTGCCGCTTTACGCTGAAATCAATCTGGAAAAGATTCTGGCGACGCTGGAAGCGCGTAAGCCGCGTGTGGCGGTGATCGATTCGATTCAGACGCTCTGGTCTGAAGCGCTGACCTCGGCCCCTGGCTCAGTGGCGCAGGTGCGCGAGTGCGCCGCGCACCTAACACGCGTGGCCACAGCCACGGGCATGACGCTGGTGCTGGTGGGGCATGTCACCAAAGAAGGCGCGCTGGCCGGGCC
>JBDQLO010000044.1:0-6618 GCA_040262735.1 Fluviibacter sp. | reverse complement strand
CTGTCCAATCCGCCCCGGTAGACCTCGGAAAGGTAGCATGAGTAGTGCAACCCGATCGCGATCATACCGGATACCCAGGGGCTGAGCGTGATCCCGAATTGCGGCCCGACATAAAAGATAAAGAAGATCTGAAGGAGCAGCGGGGTCGAGCGGACAAATTCCACGAACTCGCGCACCACGAAGGTCAGAAGCCTGCTTGGGCTGCGCTGTGCGAGAGCAAAGACCAGCCCAAGAACCAGCGCAATGGCATAGCCCGAGGCCGCTGCCACCAGCGTGTTGCCTGTCGCCTCGATCAGGCGGGGCAAGATCTCCCAGGTGTAGTCCCAGCGCCAGTCGAACTTGGGAAACCATTCGTCTCTAAAAAGCCATTCAAACACGGGTTATGTCCTCCCAAGTTTGCGGGCCATGAACCCTTCAAGCCAACGCATGAAGGGGGTCAGCAGGAAGCGGGCGAGAACGTAGTAGATGGCCAGCGCCGCACCGAAAATCTGTGCCGACTGATAGGTGCTCGCGTTGATCTGCTTGGCCTGAAACATCAGGTCGGTCACGGCAATCAGTGACACGAGCGCAGTGCCCTTCAGTATCTCGATCATCAGGTTGCCCCAAGCGGGCAGCATGTTGGCCAGCGCCTGTGGCAGAATGATGCGCCACATGCGTCGTGCCCTGCTCATATTGATCGCCGTTGCCGCTTCCCATTGACCTTTCGGAACCGCCATGATGCCACCGCGAACCAGCTCGGCCCCGTAGGCACCGGCGTTCAAGCCAATGGCAACCCAACCCGCCGTGAATTTCTCGAGCGTGAGACCAAACAGAGGCAGAACAAAGAATATCCAATACAACTGAACGAGTAGCGAGGTGCCTCGGAATACCTCGATGTAGACAACGGACGAGCCTTTGATCAGCCTGTTCGAAGACATCTTCATCAATCCGGCCAAAAGCGCGAGCGAGACGGTCAGGACCGCCCCTAGCAGGAACTGGGCAATCGTTATGCCGGTACCTGACATTAGGAGGGGCCAGTACTGGCCATAGAATTCAATATGACTCATCTGTTCACTCGATCCCGGATGATTTAAAAGCCGAGTGGCAAACCAACCTGGTCTGCCACTCCTGTTGTGATCGTGGTGCAATCAGCGGTTTGCGCAGGCCCATTCGGTCGTCGTATCACCCGGCAAATGCACTTCGGTGTATTCATGCTCGGCGACCAGCGCCATCATCTCATCTGAGCCGATGTAGGCTGCGAGCGCCGCATTGAACTGTTCGACGAATTCCTGATCTTCGTGACGGAAGCCAATCGCTGCATAGTTCTTGCTCCATTCTTCCATCTGCGACGAGTCAGCAAGATCGATTTCCGCGTGATCAGCGGCAAGATGCTGTGCTTCGAAGTCAGTCAGAACAGCGGCGGCAGCTCGGCCCGCCTTGAGAGCCGCCACCATTTCGGTCGGACCAGGTACCTGCATGATGTTGGCGTCTGCGATACCCAGGTTCTTGGCAGCCTCAACCGTATTGTAACCGGCACCGGTCACCATGATGTGGCCACCATTCAAGATATCGGTATAGTTGTTGATGCCTTCGGGGTTTCCAGCGGCGACCAGAATTCCGTCACCCGATCTGGCGACCGGTTCCGAGAATGCAACGTTCTCGCAGCGCGAGCCAAGGACATACATGCCGCCGGTGATCAGATCGAAGCGTTCGGCCTTCAAACCCGGGATCAATCCGCCCCAGTCGGTCACAACGGGCTCAATGTTGGTCAGGCCCATCGACGCAAGCGTCTGGATCGCAATGTCGTTTGTAAAGCCGTCCGCTTCGCCGTTCTCATTGGGATAGCCCCAAAGCGGAATATTGGCGAAACCGATACGGATGGTTTCACCGGCGTCAATACGGTCTTGCAAAGGACCAGCAAGCACGGTTGTTGCTGTTGCCGCGATTGCGATGCCTGCAGCGAGTAGCGATTTGGTGAGTTTCATGAGTTAGTATCCTCCTTGTTAGGTGAAGTCGGGGAATTGCGCTATTGGTATTCGAGGTCTCTCGGCAATGCGCAGACAACAGGTGTCGAACGAATGCTCCTTGGACGTCCAGTTCGGCGCAAGTTTTGGTTCTGTAGCGTCCCCCCCAAGTCAACCACCTTGATGTTAGCGACAGAACGAGAGCGATTTCGTCAAATTTCCCTGAACCGCGACAAAATTCGTTGCTATTTTCGGAAATCTTGATCTAGATCGGATCATGGATGACAAAGATTTAGAGATACTCAAACTGGTTCAAAGAGACGCGCGACTGACGGCGGAAGCGCTTGGTTTTGAAATTGGACTGTCGCCGCCGGCCGTTCAGAAGCGCCTCAAAAAGCTGCGGGAAACCGGCACGATCGAGCGCGAAATAGCGGTGCTATCCCCGACCGCACTGGGCCGGGGGATGACCGTGATTGTCCAGGTCATGCTCGAGCGGGAAAGCCGCCGGCATCTGGATGATTTCAAGCGTCGCATGCGCAGTGCACCGGCCGTCCAGCAGTGCTATTACGCGACTGGCGAGGCCGATTTCATCCTGGTCGTGATCGTGCAGGATATTGCCGAGTACGAGCAATTCACCCAAGAATATTTTTTCGATTCATCCAACGTCAGCAAGTTCACGTCTTCAATTGTCATGGACCGCGTCAAGGTGTCGTTGGATATCATCTAGCCCAACAGCGCGCGCTTAGCCTACCAGTATCAGCTCCGGTGCTGCGCGCGTTGTAAGCAGCTTCGCCTCGCCGTTGGACACGACGATATTCTCTTCATGCACCATCATCAGTCCGTCGCCGTAGCTCAGCGACGGCTCGAGTGTCAGAACCATGTTCTCTTTCAGTACAGTCTCATCAAATGCCGCGTGCGAGGGCTGTTCGGTCAACTGCATTCCCAACCCGTGGCCCAGCCGCCCGATATCCCCACCAGAGCTGTCCATTTCGGCGATGACTTTCGACATCGCGCAAGAAACAGATCACGGCAGGTGTTGCCCGGCCTTGCGGCATCGATCCCGGCCTGAGTTGCCCGCCACAACACGTCATACGCGCGTTTCGCATCATCATGAGCATGGCCAATGGCCCAGTTGCGATCAAAGTCGCAAAAATAACCGTCCCAGTTGCAACCCGTATCCAGCATCAGGACATCACCCTTCTGAAGCGGCCGCCGCGATGGTGGTGAAATCACATCGGCATAGCCACCCTGATCGGCCGCGCCCACCACATAAGGTGCGTCATCCGCGCCAGATCCAATCGCCGCCAACCTGAACTGCCGAAAGACCTCTTCAAGCGGCATCCCCTCGCCAACCAGGTCCGGCACCTTACCAAAGGCGGCAGATCCGATCGCGCAGATATGGGACAGCTTCTCGATCTCGGCAGGTGATTTGACCATGCGCAGGCCCTGAACCAGCCTGGTTACATCCGCAAACGCGATCCCGTCCAGCTTCGCCACCAGGCGTTCCCAATCGCCCAGCGGCATCTGCAACTTGGTCTCATGACCCTTCATCACGCCGACCTTTGCCCCCTCTTTCGCAAGGGGCGCCAGAAGCTCTGTCAGAAGGCTGATGCCATCGTCCTCGGGGTTTGGTGCGCTCCAGGTGCGGATGTCGTCGATCCAGCTGCGGCGCATCAGTTCGGCACCGATCTCCGGGATGATCGCAACCGGCTTGCCGCTCGCTGGCACGAAGACAAACCATGGCCGGGTCGGGCTTTGCCAGAACAGGGTGTGAAATCCGGTGAAGTAGCGAACGTCCTGCTCGCTCATCAGCAGCAGTCCAGCCAACCCGTCCTGCGCCATAAGCGACTGTGCCCTGGCCGTGCGTGCCTCGAATTCGGTATCCTGAAATCCCCGTTCGGGGGCTGCATTAGCGAGTGACATTGCTTTGTTCCTTTATCGGCGGGTCACGATTGCATGGGCCGAAAACTCGGCCATTTCTCCGCGCCAGACCTGCCGTCCAAAACAGAACGGTACGCCATCTGCATCGCGGATGACCTGTTCCAGCTCGATGACGGTGTGGCTAGCGGAAATTCCCAGAAGTTGTGCCTCCTGCGCCTGCACACCGCGCATTCGGATCACGATGTCGCCGGTGGCGGCAGAGGTCTGGTAGTGTGTTTCAAGTATCTGCGTTGTCGATTGCCGCAGATCATGGCGCAGGAAGCCGGGAAACCGGTCCGCGACGAGGTACTCGGTCTCGATAAAGATCGGATGATCGCCTGTGTGAAACAGCCGCGTATAGGCCGTAACGCTGCACCCTTCGGGCTGTCCAAGTCGTGCGGCCAGTTTGGCGTCCATCGCGGTCTCGACCGTGTCGATGACCTCGATTCGAAGGTCGATGTTACTGGCCTGCGCGTTGCTGACGAAGCTGACCATGTTGCTGACATTGTAGCTCAGCCGCTGAGGTGAAACGAAGCGCCCGCGCCGGTCCGAGCTATAGACCAGCCCTTCGGTTTCCAATGCTTCAAGCGCGCGGCGTGCGGTCATGCGGCTTACGCCATACTGTTCGGACAGGCTGCGCTCTGATGGAAGAATATCGTGCTCTTTCAATTCTTTCCGGGCAATCTGACCGCGGATATCATCTGCGATTTGCAGAAACCGCGGCCGGGAAGCCGCTACATCGGTTTCGATATCGCTGTCGTGACTGCTCAACACGTCCCGCGCCCTAGAATCATTCGATCGCGCGCAGAATAATTGGTATATACCAAGTTGCACAAGAGATTATTTGATGTTGACAGATCCCGTTGCGCCGATGTTGACTACGCCAATGAATTCTGGTATATACCAGATGGCGGGAGAGTGCAAATGAACTTATTGACGAAGGAACAGAAAGACACTTTCTGGTGTGAAGGTGTACTTGTCGTGGAAAACGCAGTGGATGAGGAAGAGCTTGCCGGATTGCGGGCAGAGTTCGCCCGTTGGGTCGAGGAAAGCCGGGCACATGATGAAGACTATGGCGAGACTCTTGATGGCCGCCCCCGGTTCGATCTTCAGCCTGGTCACACTGCCGACACCCCCGGACTGCGCCGGGTGCAGTCGCCGGAAGAGATCTCGGAGGTCTTCGCAAACGTCATGCGCAATGCCGCCACAGTCGATTTCTGCGCGGAACTCATTGGCCCGGGCATCCGGTTCCACCACGGCAAAGTGAATTCCAAGCTGCCCGGCACCGCAACACAGGTCAAATGGCACCAGGACTTTCCGTTCGAGCCGATGACAAACGACGACATGATCACCTGCCTGCTTTTCATTGATGATGTGACGCTGGAGAACGGACCGCTTGAAGTCCTGCCAGGGACTCATAAGGGCCCGATCCATTCCCACTGGCATGACGGGGTTTTCACCGGTGCCGTCGATGATGACATTGTTGATGCTCAGCGCGACAAGATCGTGAAATGCACCGGCAAGGCGGGCTCGGTCTGCCTGATGCACGCCAACCTGTTGCATGGCTCCGCCCCGAATTTGTCAGACAAGCCCCGCACGCTCTACATTGCCACCTATTATGCCGAGGACGCGATCGAGCTGAGCCCGAACCACCTGCCCAGCAGGCTGACGCACGAACTGGTGCGGGGGGAAGCAAGCGGCCGCGTCCGCTGCACACCCTACGAGATGGAATTGCCTGCCGTGCCCAAGGCAACATCGTTCTTCGCTCAACAGGAAGGGGCGGATATGGGCTAAGGCCCCGTCCCGCAGGAGAGATCAGTCATGGTACAGAACGACCACGTCGAAACGCTTGATTTCAAAACAGACGGTGGCTTGGGCACGCGCGCGCGCCTTGGCCTTGTCGTGCTGCAGACGGATCAGACGATCGAGCATGAATTTGCCCGTATTTTTGCAAAACAGGACGATGTGGCCCTCTATGCCGCGCGCATTCCCAATGCGATGGATGTGTCGCCCGAAACGCTCCGGCAAATGGCGGCGGACCTTCCGCATACGGCCGCGCTTTTGCCGGAAAGCTTCGGCTTTGACGTGATCGGTTACGCCTGCACCTCTGGCGCCACAATGATCGGCGAAAACCGCGTGGACAGCCTGATACGCGGCGTTCATCCCGCTGTCAAAACGACCAACCCGATCAGCGCCAGCAAGGCCGCAATGGCCGCGCTTGGCCTGAGCCGGATCGCGCTGGTTACGCCTTATCCGGTCGATGTCACCCTTGCGATGCAGGCCAATCTTAGGAACGCCGGTTACGACACGACCGCCGTTGCCACTTTCGACCAATCCGATGATTTCACTGTCGCCAGGATCAGCGCCGAAAGCATCCTCAAGGCCGTGCACCACATCGGCGAACGCAGCGATTGCGATGGGGTTTTCGTTTCTTGCACAAGCCTGCGCGCCCTGGAGGTCATCCCCTTGGCCGAGGCCGCAATCGGCAAACCGGTCATCGCCTCCAATCAAGCACTCGCGTGGCACATGATGCGCCTTGCGGGGCTGAAAGACGCCCCGGAGAACTGCGGGCGGCTCTTTCAGACATCTCTCAAATAGACAGGATTCACCATGGCGAACCCACTCCCCACCCACGCGCAAGTCGTGATTATTGGCGGCGGCATTCACGGTTGTTCTGTAGCATATCATCTGGCCAAAGCAGGCTGGAAAGACGTCATCCTTCTGGAACGAAAAACGTTGACCAGCGGTACGACAT
>JBDQLO010000043.1:0-6627 GCA_040262735.1 Fluviibacter sp. | reverse complement strand
CAGCAGCAGGGGGGGCCGGGACAGGCGCTGGAGCGGCAGCAGCGGGCACTGTTGCTGAAGTTGCTACGGTACTTGCTGCCGCATCGCTAGCTTCGACACGCACGACAACAGTACCTTCACCAATTTTGTCGCCGAGTTTGACCAGGACTTCTTTGACCACGCCTGCGGCAGAGGCCGGCACATCCATGGTGGCTTTGTCGGATTCGAGCGTAACGAGGGCATCGTCCACTTTGATGACGTCGCCCGGTTTCACGAAAACCTCAATGACGGGGACTTCAGTGAAATCGCCGATGTCGGGGACTTTGATATCGATCAGTTGACTCATATGCGTGTTCCCCTTAAACCGTCATCGGGTTTGGTTTGTTCGGATCCAGCTGGTACTTCTGGATGGCGGCGGCCACCTTGTCGCGACCGATCGTGCCTTCGTCGGCCAGTGCCTTGAGCGCGGCCACGGTGACCCAGTGGCGGTCGACTTCGAAGAAGTGACGCAGATGCTCGCGGGTGTCCGAACGTCCGAAACCATTGGTGCCCAGAGCAATAAAGTTTTTCTTGATGAACGGACGAATCTGTTCGGCATACAGCTTGATATAGTCCGTCGCCGCGACCACTGGTCCGGTCGTGCCGCCCAGTTTGGATTCAACGTGCGATACTCGTTGCGGTTCGGTTGGGTGCAGCATATTCCAGCGCTCGACGTCTTCGCCGTCGCGTGCCAGTTCATTGAAGCTCGGGCAGCCCCACAGGTCGGATTCCACACCCCAATCCTTGCGCAGGAGCTCCGCTGCAGCAATGACCTCACGGAAGATGGTGCCAGAACCCAGCAGCTGCACGCGTGGTCCATTGCCGGCATTGCCCTTCTTGAACTGGTACATCCCCTTGAGAATATCGGGTGCAGCACCTGCTGGCATCTCCGGATGTTCGTAGTTTTCGTTCATCACCGTCAGGTAATAAAAGATGTCTTCCTGATCCTGATGCATGCGGCGCATGCCGTCCTGCGTGATAACAGCGACCTCATACTGGAAGGTCGGGTCATACGAGACACAGTTGGGGATCATGTTGGCGAGCAATAGGCTGTGACCGTCTTCGTGCTGCAGACCCTCTCCGTTTAACGTAGTGCGACCGGCAGTGCCACCAATCAGGAAGCCACGGGCACGTTGGTCGCCAGCGGCCCAGCACAGATCCATGGTGCGTTGCAGACCGAACATCGAGTAACAGATGTAGAACGGGATCGTCTGGACACCATGCACCGAGTATGAGGTCGCGGCGGCAATCCAGTCGCTCATGGCGCCGGCTTCGTTGATCCCTTCCTGCAGTACTTGACCGTCTTTGCTTTCCTTGTAGAACATGAGCTGATCATGGTCCTCGGGGACATAGTTCTGGCCCTCCTGGTTCCAGATACCCACGGCGCGGAACATCCCTTCCATACCAAAGGTCCGGGATTCGTCCGGAACGATGGGGACAACATGGCTCCCGACCTGCTTGTCCTTGAGCATCATGTTCATGATGCGCACGATCGCCATGGTCGTCGACAGCTCGCGCCCTTCTCCGGAAGCTTTTAAGAGCGCATCAAAGGTCGATAACGGCGGAATGGTCAGGGGTTCTGCCTTACGACGACGTTGCGGCAGGAAGCCGCCCAGCGCCATGCGACGATCGCGCATGTATTGGTACTCGGCAGAGTCCTCGGCGAATTTCAGATACGGTAGCGCTTCGATTTCTTCGTCTTTGACCGGCAGCGAGAATCGATCCCGAAAACGGGCGATCTGCTCCTTGTCCATTTTCTTTTGCTGGTGCGAGGTATTCATGGCCTCACCGGCTTTGCCCATACCGAAACCCTTGATGGTCTTGGCCAGAATTAGCGTTGGCTGCCCCTGGTGCCTGACGGCATGGTCATAGGCAGCAAAGATCTTGAATAGATCATGACCGCCACGGTTCAGTTGCCAGATTTCCTCATCGGTCCAATCGGCGACGAGCGCCTTCAGTTCCGGGGTGTTGAAGAAGTGTTCACGAACGTAGGCGCCATCTTTTGATTTGAAGGTCTGGTACTCGCCATCGCACAGATTCATCATGCGCTGTTTCAGGATGCCTTTGGTGTCCCGCTGGAAGAGGGTGTCCCAATGGGTGCCCCAGATCAGTTTGATCACGTTCCAGCCGGCACCGCGGAATTCGGATTCCAGTTCCTGGATGATTTTGCCATTGCCACGCACCGGGCCATCGAGGCGCTGAAGGTTACAGTTAATAACAAAGATCAGGTTATCGAGTTTCTCGCGACCGGCCATGCCAATGGCGCCGAGCGATTCGACTTCATCCGTTTCGCCATCCCCCAGAAACGCCCAGACCTTGCGCTGGGCAGCCTTCTCTGCATTGATCAGATTACGGCTGGCCAGGTACTTCATGAAGCGTGCCTGATAGATCGCCTGAATGGGGCCTAGCCCCATCGACACGGTGGGGAACTGCCAAAAGTCCGGCATGAGCCAGGGGTGAGGGTAAGAAGAGATACCCTTGCCGGTCGTTTCCTGACGGAAATGATCCAGCTGTTCTTCGGTAAATCGGCCCAGCATGAAGGCGCGGGCATAAACGCCGGGAACCGAGTGACCCTGGAAGAAAATCAAGTCACCGTCGTGGTTGGCGGACGGGGCGTGCCAGAAGTGCGAGAAGCCCACATCGTAGAGAGCGGCTGCTGAGGCAAAGGAGGCAATGTGACCACCGACATTGGTGTGTTTGTTGGCGCGGACAACCATCGCCATGGCGTTCCAGCGAATATAGGAGTGAATCTTGATCTCCATGTCCGCATTGCCCGGATACTTGGGCTGGAGAGCCGTCGGTATTGTATTGACGTATTCGGTCGTGGCCGAGTAGGGGATATCAATGCCTTTGGCGCGCGCTTCTGCAATGAGCGTTTCAATGAGGTAGTGGGCGCGCTCATCGCCTTCGTTGTGGATGACGCCAGCCAAAGCATCTTTCCATTCACGGGTTTCTTGCGGATCCGCATCGTTCGTCTGACCCGGAACGACATTATTTTCGTTTGCTGCCGACATGCTGCCTCCTCCTGTGGCGGGTGCGGTCTCAGGTCCGCCGTACCGCGTTTAAATGAGCAATTGAACCAACTATAACGGGATGTGGGCAGACGGTGTTCCGCGCCGCACAACCTCAACGAGGCGGTGCTTGGCCCCCATCGCTTTTTATAATATGAAAAAACTTCTTATTATATGAAAATACTAGAAGGTTCCCGTTAGGGCGTCAAGCCTTGTTTATTAGCAGAACAAGGTAACCGTGGCATGATCGCCACATGACAACACCCGCCGCTGACATTGCGCTGGCTTTGAGCCGACAATATGCCCCCAAGTCGCGTCTGTTGATAACTGCTTCAACCAATGGGGCGGAAGTTGATGGTTGGCGGTCGGCGTTGCGCCAAGCCGGGGTGCCCACATTGGAGTTAAACGAGGCCGCGGGAAGTGACGCAGCGCTTTGGCTCAAAGCCGCCAGCGACTTCTCGGGCGAGTTTTTGGTGCCTGTAGTGGTATTTGGGCGAGATATGCGCCGAAAGAATGGGATCTTCCTGAATGAGGGGGCGCTGGCCGGGCAGCACCATATTGATAACGCCGAATGGTTGTTGACCCGACAGGTGGCGCTGACACATGCGGTAGAAAACTCCCTGCTCAACCAGGAGTTTCGACGCAGCCGCGAGCGTCAGGGTTGGATTCGGATTGGGTGGTATCCCGAGGCCGCGCTGGCGGAGGGTAATGGTCTGTTGTTGGCCTGGAGTAGTCCACTACCCTTGCGGCGAATCAGAGATTTCGCGGCGCGCTGCCCGAAAATCACGATGATGGGCCCCGACGCCGAGGCACTTGTCGCCGAAGTGGCTGCTCAGGGCATATCGGTGTCTGGCTGGCGGTTTGCAGTAAAATAGTGCTCATGGCAAATCAAACACCCGCTCAGATTCTCGATGGCGCTGCGTTGGCCAAACGCCTACGCGCTGAATTCAAAATCCGTGCCGATGAACTGGCACTTCACGGCACCCGCCCAGGTCTGGCGGTGATTCTGGTCGGTGAAAATCCGGCCTCACAAGTCTATGTGCGTAACAAGATCAAAGCCTGTCATGAAGCCGGCATGGTCTCGTTCGATTTTCCGTTTCCAGTAGATGTGGCGCCCAAGCAGGTATTCGACAAAATTGCTGAGCTCAACCAGGATCCGGCGGTGCATGGCATTCTGGTGCAGCTGCCGCTGCCGCCTCAGTTTGACGAAGCCGAAGTTTTGGCGGCGATCCGCCCTGAAAAGGACGTGGACGGTTTTCATGCCGCCAACGTCGGTGCACTCATGCAAGGTGATCCGCGCTTTATTCCTTGCACACCCTATGGCGTGATGAAGCTCCTGGCTGAAACCGGCGTTGATCTGAATGGTCAAGAGGCTGTTGTCATTGGCCGTTCTAATATTGTCGGTAAGCCGATGGCCATGTTGCTGTTGCACGCGGGTTGTACAGTCACGGTCTGTCACTCCCGTACTAAGGATCTGGCAGCGCATACGCGTCGCGCCGATATTCTGGTGGCAGCGATTGGCAAGCCGAAGTTTGTGACGGCGGACATGGTTAAGCCGGGGGCGCTAGTCATCGATGTAGGTATCAATCGTCTGCCGCCGGAAGCTGGTGGTGGCCTGTGTGGTGATGTGGATTTTGAAGCCGTCAAACTGGTTGCCGGGGCTATTACGCCGGTTCCGGGTGGCGTTGGCCCGATGACCATTGCCATGCTTCTGGCGAATACACTGACCTCGGCCGAACGCTTTGCAGAAGGGACTGTGCAATGAATGCAGACAACAAGTCACCGCTGATCGGCATTGTGATGGGTTCTGATTCCGATTGGCCAACCATGCAGGCGGCCGCCGTGATGCTCAAGGAATTCGGTGTAGCGTTCGAGTCGCGCGTGGTTTCGGCGCATCGTACGCCAGATCTGTTATTCGAATACGCCGAAACGGCGGGTGGCCGCGGCCTGCAAGCCATTATTGCCGGTGCCGGTGGTGCTGCCCATCTGCCAGGCATGCTGGCCGCCAAGACTACCGTGCCGGTGCTGGGTGTACCAGTGCAATCAAAAGCGTTATCTGGTGTCGACTCACTGCATTCGATCGTGCAGATGCCGAAGGGTATTCCAGTCGCAACCTTTGCGATTGGTGAAGCCGGTGCGGCCAACGCAGCGCTATTTGCTGTGGCGATGCTCGCCAATCACGATGCAGCACTCAACCAGCGTCTGCAGCAGTTCCGTCAGCAGCAATCGGCCAAGGTGCTGTCTATGAAATTGCCGGAAGTCTGATGAAAAAATCGTTGATTCCGGCACCAGCGGTGCTGGGTATGCTCGGTGGCGGCCAACTCGGCCGCTATTTCGTTATGGCCGCCCATGAGCTGGGTTATCAGGTTTGGGTCTTGGATCCGGATGCGGATAGTCCGGACGGCCGTATTGCCGATCGCCACCTCTGCGCGGCATATGATGATGCGGCTGCTTTGGCGGCGCTTGCGGCCGGTTGTTCGGCCGTTACGACCGAATTTGAAAACGTACCGGCAGAAACCCTGGCAATTCTGGCCGAACAGGTACCGGTACATCCATCGGCCGCGGCTGTGTCCGTCTGTCAGGATCGCATCGCCGAGAAGACCTTTTTGAAAACGCACGGGTTGCCGCATGGCCCGTTTGCTGAAATCAATACGTTGGATGACGTTCGCAACGCGCCGCCGCATCTCTTTCCCGCTATCCTTAAAGCCGCGCGCCTGGGTTACGATGGCAAGGGGCAGGCGGTAGTAAATAATCGCGCTGCGACCGAAGCTGCCTGGCTTGAGCTGGGCAGTGTGCGCTGTATTCTAGAAGCCAAGTTGCCGTTGGACTATGAGATTTCCGTGGTGCTGGCCCGTAGCCAGGATGGGCACGTTAAAGCCTTTCCCTCGGCCGAAAACCGTCATCGCAACGGTATTCTCGATGTCAGCGTCGTTCCCGCCTGGGGTTCAGTCAATGTGACCGATAACGCCTGTGAGGTGGCGGCAAAACTTGCAGGCTGTCTCGGTTATGTAGGCACGCTGGGCGTTGAGTTTTTTGTCACGCGTGGACAGCTGGTGGTCAATGAAATGGCGCCGCGTCCGCACAACAGCGGGCACTACACGATGGACGCCTGCGCGACCAATCAATTCGAACAACAGGTGCGTGCTGTGTGTGGTCTGCCGCTGGGAGATAGCCAAGCCCATTCGGCGGCGGTGATGGTCAATTTATTGGGCGACTTGTGGTTCGATGGGGGCAGGCAACGTGAGCCGGACTGGACGACGTTGCTGGCGATCCCGGGACTGTGTCTGCATTTGTACGGCAAGCAATCACCGCGGGTGGGACGTAAGATGGGTCACTTCACGGTTATTGGCGACGATGCCCAGCAGGTTTACGAACACGCTATGCAAGCCCGGAAGATTCTGGGATTGCCCGATGCCTAAAATCGCATCAGGTCAACTCCCTGAAGCGATTGACCAGGCCGTGACATTGCTTCAAGCCGGTCAGTTGATCGGTCTGCCGACGGAGACCGTGTATGGTCTTGCTGCCGACGCCGATAACCCTGAGGCGGTTCGACAAATCTTTGCCGCCAAGGGGCGCCCTGCTGATCATCCCTTAATTG
>JBDQLO010000042.1:0-6701 GCA_040262735.1 Fluviibacter sp. | reverse complement strand
GGCGGCCACCGCCACCGGATTGCCCGAGAGCGTTCCAGCCTGGTACACGGGTCCGAGCGGCGCCAGACAGGTCAGGATATCTTTGCGGCCACCAAAAGCAGCGAGCGGCATGCCGCCGCCAACGATCTTGCCCAGGGTGGTCAGATCCGGCGTGATGCCATAGTGGCCCTGTACGCCTTGCAGACCGACACGGAAGCCGGTCATCACTTCGTCAAAAATGAGCACAGCGCCAACGCGTGTACAGCCATCGCGTAGCGCTTGCAGGAAGGCTTTCCCCGGGTCGACCAGATTCATATTGCCGGCGATAGGTTCGACAATGACAGCGGCCAACTTGTCGGCATATGTGTCGAGGGCCTCGTTGAAGGCTTTGATGTCGTTATAGGGCAATACCAGCGTGTGCGCTGCCACATCAGCAGGAACGCCGCCCGAGGAGGGGTTGCCAAACGTGAGCAGGCCGGAACCAGCTTTGACCAGTAAGCTATCGGCGTGGCCGTGATAACAGCCCTCGAACTTGATGATCAGGTCACGGCCAGTGAAGCCGCGGGCCAGTCGAATGGCGCTCATCGTGGCTTCGGTCCCCGACGAGACGAGGCGCACCATCTCCAAAGACGGTAACATTTCGCAGAGCAAGTCGGCCATATCGACTTCGGCACCGGTGGGGGCACCGAAAGTCAGGCCGCGGGCAGCGGTTGTTTGCACGGCCTCCAGTACGTCGGGGTCGGCGTGACCCAGGATCAGGGGACCCCACGAGCCCACGTAATCAATATAAACCTTGCCATCGGCATCAGTGACGCGCGGGCCTTTGCCTGAGGCAAAGAAGCGCGGGGTGCCGCCCACACCGCGAAAGGCGCGGACAGGCGAGTTCACACCCCCGGGGATGTGCCGTTGCGCGGCGGTGAAAAGTTGTTCGTTACGACTGGTCATGATGGGCACTCAGTGCTTGGTGAGGTGAGCGGTTAGGCCTCGGCGGCCTGAGCCTTGGCCATGAACAGGCGTGCCCGTTCGCGCACGTGCTCAGTGGTGGCCGGCTTATCGGGCGTGCCAAAAAGTTCGGAGATCAGTGCCACGGCATCGACTTTGCCATCGAGGTCTTGAACATTGTCGCGTGTAATCCCGCCGATGCCACAGATGGCAACCGTTTCGCCCAGCGCCTGACGAAAATCGGCAAGTTGCTGCAGGCTGACCTTGCGCGCCGCCGGTTTGGTGGGCGAATCGAAGCAGGCGCCAAAGGCGACATAACTGACCCCGGCGGCCACGGCCTGTTGGGCCAGCGTTAAGTCGTTGTAGCAGGACACGCCAAGGATGGTGTCTGATGGTAACAATCGGCGCACATCGACCACATTGCCGTCGGTGGCACCCAGATGGACGCCGTCCGCGCCACAGGCCACGGCTAGCACCACATCATCGTTGACAATCAGCTTGGCGCCGTATTGGCGGCAGAGCGCCACCAGCGCGCGGCCGCGGGCCAGCTTCTGAGGCATTGCGCTGATCTTATCCCGGTATTGCAACAGCTTGACGCCACCGGAAAGGGCGCTCTCCACCAGCGCCAGCAGGCGGGAGGTATCGGCCAGATCGGGGGTAATGGCGTACAGGGGGCCAGGGAAGCTAAACACGGATCAGAGAGGTATCTTGGGGGCTGAGCGGCTCAAATCCACCAAAGCGTTGTCTTTAAAGAATGACAACGGGATGACAGCAGACCAGAGCATCGGTTAGGATGATCGTATTGTATCAACCTGCGTTCCTACTTTTACCGAAGGTTTTGCCATGAGTGGTCTGTCTTACAAATCCTGGATGTGTCTGGGCTGTGGCTTTATTTACGACGAAGAGGCGGGTTTGCCGGAAGACGGCATTGCGCCGGGTACCGTTTGGGCCGATGTGCCGATGAACTGGGTCTGCCCAGAATGCGGTCTTCGCAAAGAAGACTTCGAGATGATCGAACTCTGATCATCAGAAATACCGGAGCCTAGGGTGAGTATTCAGACGATACTGGTGGTGGAACCCTCTCCGGTGGAGCGGGCACAAATTACCAGCACGTTGACCAGCGCAGGCTATAAAGTCGTGGTGGCAGCCGATGGCGAGGAAGGTGTGACGATCGCCAAGCGGGAATACCCGGATCTGATTCTGATGGAAGTCGTCATGCCCGGCCTGAACGGCTATCAGGCAACCCGTGCGCTGACGCGCAGTGAAGACGAACGTTTAGCGCGCACACCAATCATTTTGGTTTCGGCCAAAGGGCAGGATACCGACAAGGTTTGGGGCCTCCGGCAGGGGGCCATTGATTACCTGGTCAAACCAGTGACCGATGACGAACTGCTGACACGCATTGCTGATATCTGAATGTACTGAATGCGCTCAACAACCTCAGCCAGCCGGGATCTCCCGGTTTTTTTACGTCTGCTATTGGCGTTTATTCGCCGGCAGCGTTTTTGAAACGTGCCAGCGTGCGCTGCCGGGCTTCAGCATGGTCGACCACGGGCATTGGGTAATCACGACCGATGTGTACCCCGCATTCGGTCTGCACATCCGGCGACATTGTCCAGGGCGCGTGGATATATTTGTCGGGCACATTGGCCAGTTCGGGTACATAACGGCGAATGAACTTGCCTTGCGGATCGAATCGTTCTGACTGCGTAACCGGGTTAAAAATGCGAAACCAGGGTTGTGCATCGCAGCCGGTGGAGGCCGACCATTGCCAGCCACCGTTATTGGCAGACAGGTCAAAGTCGAGTAGCCATTGCGCGAACCAGGCTTCGCCATCACGCCAATTCAGTCCGAGATCTTTGGTGTAGAACGAGGCGCTCACCATGCGTAAACGGTTGTGCATCCAGCCAGTTTTTAGGAGTTGGCGCTGTGCCGCGTCGACTAGGGGGTAACCCGTTTTTCCTTGGCACCAGGCCTCATGCCAATCCGTATGATCGTCCCAGCGAAGTCCGTCAAAAGCGGGTTTGAAGGCGCGACCGGCAGCATGCGGAAAGTGATGCAGAATCGCGAAGTAGAAGTCCCGCCAGATGAGTTCGTTCAACCAGCCCAGCGCGCCGTCGCTGCCCTCACGCCAGGCGCGGCCGGCCAATTCTCGGATCGAGACGGTACCGAAGCGCAGATGTACCGATAGATAAGACACCCCTTTGACTGCGGGGAAATCGCGCGCAGTTTTGTAATTTGCAATGCGGGTAAAAAAATCTTCAACGCGTTCGCGCCCACCGCGCATCCCCGGGGTAACGCCGATTTGCTGGAGGTCGGTTTCTTCAAAGCCGATATCGGCCAGCGTTGGCACACCGGTTGCGTGCGTCGAGATGCTGAGGTGTTGAAAGTAACGTGCCACGGGATACGGACGCACATAAAAGTCGTGATCGCTCAGCGCGGCCTTCTTGTACCAGGCATTCTTGTAGGGCGTAAACACCGTAAAGGGCTTGCCGGCCTGAGTGAGAATTTCGTCTTCCTCAAAGATGGTCTGATCCTTGAGCGTGTGAAAGGTGATGCCGTTCAATGCCAGCGACTGTGCCACATCCTGATCACGCAAGCGGGCAGCGGGTTCATAATCTTTGCCACTGTAAACCGCACTCACCGCCAACGCGCGGGCCAGCGCCGGAATCTCCTCACGCGGCAGTCCATGGCGCACGATGAGTGCCCCGCCGACTTCTCGAAGGGCCGCATCCAGTTCAGCCAGTGATTCGCGAATAAATTCCACGCGCCGGTCATTGCGGGGCAACCGGTCCAGAATCTCACGATCAAATACGAAGGCCACATAGACCTGGGGATGGGAGCGTAGCGCGTGATATAGCGCAGCATGATCGGTCAGGCGTAGATCGCGGCGCAACCATACAAGGGCAGGACGAGGATTGAAATCTAGAGTGGTCAAAGTGTTCTACGCGTTTTCGGGCGACATATGCGTTAGAATACGCGACATGATCGCTTCCAGCGAACCCTCGAACGCAGAAGTCACAGAATCGTCGGGGATGGCAGAGTCTGCCACCTGGCTGAGAGGGCATTTTTTGCTGGCCATGCCGGGTATGTCGGATCCCCGTTTCGCCCATAGCCTCATCTATCTTTGCGAACACTCGGGTAATGGTGCCATGGGCATTGTCGTGAACAAGCCTACGGATATGACGCTGGCTTCATTGTTCGAGCGCGTCGACCTGGTCAATCAACCCGACCCCGAGCTGGCTGGGCAGCCGGTGATGTTCGGTGGCCCCGTCCAGCTCGATCGGGCCTTTGTGCTCCACAAACCCGCCAAGCCGTGGCAAGCGACGATGAAAATCACCGAGCAGATCGCGCTGACCAGTTCTAAAGATATTCTGGAATCGGTCGGTGGCGATGCTGAACCATCGGCGATGCTGGTTGCATTAGGCTATGCCGGTTGGGTGCCGGGGCAGCTCGATCAGGAAATCTTGCAGAACGCCTGGCTGAGTGTGCCGGCAGACGATGCAATCCTGTTTGATCTGCCCTACGAAGAACGGCTGCCGGCGGCACTGGCGAAGCTGGGCATTGGTTTCGATCGGCTCTCGGGCGTGGCGGGTCATGCCTGAGGGCACCGTCATGGGCTTCGACTTCGGGACGGTGCGTATTGGTGTGGCCATCGGTGAAACGCTGACAGGTCTGGCGCACCCGCTGGCCATGGTTCCCAGCGAACCCATTGCGCTGCGTTTCGACCAGATCGGCGCATTACTGGCTGAGTGGCAGCCGCACCAGATTGTGGTTGGATTGCCCACCGCACTGGATGGTGCCGAACACGAAATGACCCAACGTTGCCGCCGATTTGGCAACCAGCTGCATGGTCGATTCAATTTGCCGGTCGCTTGGGTCGATGAGCGCCTCAGCTCAGCCGAAGC
Source organism: Fluviibacter sp. (assembly GCA_040262735.1). Taxonomy (GTDB): domain Bacteria; phylum Pseudomonadota; class Gammaproteobacteria; order Burkholderiales; family Rhodocyclaceae; genus Fluviibacter. The sequence continues at coordinate 1,872 of JBDQLO010000042.1, read as the reverse complement.
CGAGCAACGCTTGCAGCAAGCCGGTCAATCGGCGCGGGCGGCCAAGGCAAAGGTCGACGCGGTTGCGGCGCAGATTCTATTGCAGCAATGGCTCGATCAGCATGCGCAACAAAAACGTGTTCTTTCTGGAGGCCTAGATGCCTGATCCAAAACAATTGCCAGACGCCGAGCAACAGATAGCCTTGCTGGCAGAACAGCTACGCCCGGTGTTTGAGCGAGCGCCTGAAACGGTCTTGATTGGTGTCTTTACCGGGGGGGTCTGGATTGCCGAACGACTCTCGCAGTGGCTGCCCTCGCATCCACCGGTGGGTAGCGTGGACATTTCCTTCTACCGTGACGACTTCAGCGAGCGTGGGCTGAGCCCGAATGTGCAACCGACCAGCGTGCCAGTCGATATTGCCGGCAAGCCGGTGATTCTGGTCGACGATGTCTTGTACACCGGCCGAACGACGCGCGCTGCACTCAACGAACTATTCGACTACGGCCGCCCCCAGAGCGTCCAGCTTGCCGTGCTGGCTGATCGCGGCGGAAGGCAACTGCCGGTTGCGGCCGACTTCTGCGCCTGGGCAGTGTCTCTGCCGGATAACGCCAACCTGGTGCTGACGCGGACGCCTGTTGATGACCCGAAAGGTCGGCTGACCTGGAGCCTGGACGATGCTTGATCCGCAACTTGATGCTAGTGGCAACCTGATCCATCTGCTCTCCACAGAGGGCTTGTCGAAGGACCAGTTACTCAGACTGCTCGACACGGGTGCCAGTTTTCTCGGTGTGTCCGATCGCGACATGAAGAAGGTGCCGCTGCTGCGCGGCAAGAGCGTCTTCAACCTCTTCTTCGAGAACTCGACGCGCACGCGTACTACCTTCGAGATCGCCGCGAAGCGTCTTTCGGCCGACGTCATTAATCTGAACATGTCGACGTCGTCCACCGCCAAAGGCGAGACGCTACTCGATACAGTCGACAATCTCTGCGCCATGCATGCCGACATGTTCGTCGTGCGTCATGAATCAAGTGGCGCGCCACACCTGATCGTGGATCATCTGCGTCGTACCGGCCGCGATGATATTCACGTGATTAACGCAGGTGATGGTCGCCACGGCCACCCGACGCAAGGTCTGCTCGATATGTTTACCATTCGCCACTTCAAGGGCGGCTTCGAAGGCTTGCATGTGGCGTTGATCGGCGACATCCTGCATTCGCGGGTAGCGCGTTCGGACATTCATGCCCTTAAAACGCTGGGCGCAGCATCGATCCGCGTGATTGGGCCGCAGACACTGATTCCCACCGATATCGAAGCGCTCGGTGTAGAAGTACATCGTGACCTCGAGCGTGGTCTTAAAGATTGTGACGTCGTGATTGCCCTGCGCCTCCAGCGAGAACGCATGACCGGGGCGCTGCTGCCTTCGGCAACCGAGTTCCACGACCGCTATGGCCTGACACATGAGCGCCTAAAAATCGCTAAACCCGACGCCATCGTAATGCACCCGGGGCCCATGAACCGCGGTGTCGAAATCGATTCGGCCGTGGCCGACAGCCCGCGCGCAGTAATCCTGCCGCAGGTCACCTTCGGGATCGCCATGCGTATGGCGGTGATGAGCGTACTGGCAGGGGGCGGCGCATGAGCAAGTTCATCGAAATTCGCGGTGGTCGTGTTGTCGACCCCGCGTCACAGTTTGACGAGGCAGTCTCGGTCTTTATCGCTGATGGCCAAATTGCGGGACTCGGTCAAACACCCGCAGGCTTTAAAGCCGATCAGGTCGTCGACGCCCAAGGTCTGGTCGTGGCACCGGGGCTTGTCGATTTGTCCGCACGTATCGCTGGCAACATCGACGCGGAGCTGGAAGCCGCTGTCGCCGGTGGTGTGACCACATTGG
>JBDQLO010000041.1:0-6783 GCA_040262735.1 Fluviibacter sp. | reverse complement strand
GGCGATGGCAGCTGGGTGGTGGATACCGAAGGTCAGCGCTATCTCGATGCCTTGTCGGGCATTGCCGTCAATACACTCGGCCACAACCACCCGGATCTCGTTCGCGCCCTGAGTCAACAGGCGGCGCAACTCCTGCATACCTCCAACCTCTATCGCATTCCGCTGCAGGACGAAGTGGCCGATAAGCTGGCGGCGCTATCGGGTCTGGACGAAGTGTTCTTCTGCAACTCCGGTTGCGAGGCCAATGAAGCCGCTATCAAGCTGGCGCGTTTTTACGGACACCGGCAGGGGGTCGACAACCCGAACATCATCGTCATGGAGCATGCCTTCCACGGGCGAACTTTGGCGACATTGTCGGCAACCGGCAATCGCAAGACGCAGGCGGGTTTTGAGCCGCTGGTCAGCGGTTTCGTCCGCGTGCCCTATAACGATATCGAAGCCATCCGTCAGGTGGCTCAACATAACAAGAACGTCGTGGCCGTCATGCTGGAAATGATCCAGGGCGAGGGTGGCATTCATCTGGCCGACGAACAGTTCCAGCGTGCGCTACGGGCGCTGTGTGACGACAAAGGCTGGTTGCTCATCACCGACGAAGTTCAGTGTGGCATCGGTCGCACGGGCAAGTGGTTTGGTTTCCAGCATTCGGGCGTGCGTCCGGATGTGGTGTCGCTGGCTAAGGGGCTAGGTTCTGGCGTACCGGTTGGCGCTTGTATGGCCGGTGGTCGGGCGGCGGGTCTGTTTGGCCCGGGCAATCATGGCTCAACCTTCGGGGGTAATCCCCTGGCCATGCGCGCTGCCAAAACCACCCTGGATGTTCTGGAGCGCGACAAGCTGCTCGAGAATGCCGATAAGATGGGTCGCGCCATTCGTGAGGGACTGCGCGCCCGTATTGGCGAATTCCCCGAAGTCGTCGATATTCGCGGCCGTGGTCTGATGATTGGCGTTGAACTGGATCGTCCCTGTGGTGCGCTGGTGGGTCTGGCCCGCGATGCGGGTCTGCTGATCAACGTTACGGCCGACTCGGTGGTACGTTTGCTGCCATCGCTGATCATCACGCAGGCCGATGTGGACATCCTGGTCGAACGTCTGTCCGATGTTATTGCCCGCTACCTGGAAAAGTAATATGGCACTCAGACATTACCTGCAGTTCAGCGACTTCAATCGCGAAGAGTACGAGTACCTCTTCGCGCGCACGCGGTGGATCAAGGAGCGCTTCAAGTCCTATCAGCAGTACTGGCCGTTGACCGACCGGACACTGGTCATGATCTTCGAAAAGGCGAGCACCCGTACCCGCCTTTCATTTGAGGCGGGCATGCAGCAACTGGGTGGCGCGGCGATCTATCTCAATACACGAGATTCGCAGCTGGGTCGGGGTGAGCCGGTGGAAGATGCAGCGCAGGTCATCTCTCGCATGAGTGACATTGTCATGATCCGTACTTTCGAGCAGAGCATTGTCGAACGCTTCTCGACCTTTTCGCGGGTGCCGGTCATTAACGGCCTGACGAATGAATACCATCCGTGTCAGATCTTGGCCGACATCTACACCTACCACGAGCATCGCGGTGATCTGCGCGGCAAAACGGTCGCCTGGGTCGGTGACGCTAATAACGTGTGTAATACCTGGCTACAGGCAGCGCAAATTCTGGACTTCAAAGTCAATGTCTCCACGCCACCGGGTTATGAGCTGGATACCGCGCTGGTCGGTCATGGCCAAGGGCATTACGAAGTCTTCGCCGATCCAATGGACGCTGCCCGAGGCGCCGATCTGGTGACCACCGATGTCTGGACATCGATGGGTTTTGAAGCCGAAAATGAAGCGCGTCTGAAGGCGTTTGCCGATTGGCAGGTCGACGACGACATGATGCGGGCGGCTAACCCGGGCGCGTTATTTATGCACTGTCTGCCGGCACATCGGGGTGAAGAGGTGATGGCCAGCGTTATCGACGGACCCCAGAGCGTGGTCTGGGACGAAGCCGAAAACCGCCTGCATGTGCAGAAGGCATTGATGGAGTTTCTGATGCTGGGTCGGGTCAATTAACCCTGCTCGGCAGTTTGTGACGTGTTGTGTTTTAACCTGAACGGAAAGCAGCAATGAGCGATATCAAGAAAGTGGTACTGGCCTATTCGGGCGGTCTGGACACCTCGGTGATTCTGAAATGGTTGCAGGACACCTACGGGTGCGAAGTGGTGACCTTCACGGCTGATCTGGGGCAGGGCGAAGAGCTGGAACCGGCACGCGCCAAGGCGCTAAAGCTGGGTATCAAATCCAAAAACATCTTCATCGACGATCTGCGCGAAGAGTTCGTACGCGATTTCGTGTTCCCGATGTTTCGCGCCAATACTATTTACGAAGGCGAGTACCTGCTTGGCACCTCGATCGCCCGTCCGTTGATCGCCAAGCGGTTGACCGAAATCGTCAACCAGACCGGTGCCGATGCCATCTGTCATGGCGCCACCGGTAAGGGTAACGATCAGGTGCGTTTCGAGCTGGGCGCCTATGCGCTGAAGCCAGGGGTCAAGGTCATCGCGCCGTGGCGTGAGTGGGATCTGCTGTCGCGAGAAAAGCTCATGAAGTACGCTGAGTCGCATGGCATTCCCATCGACATGAAGCACAAGAAGGGGGGCTCGCCGTACTCGATGGATGCCAACCTGCTGCATATCTCCTTCGAGGGCCGCCATCTCGAAGACCCGGCGGCGGAGGCCGAAGAATCGATGTGGCGCTGGACCGTGTCGCCGGAAAAGGCACCGAACAAGGCCGAGTACATTGATATCGACTACGTGAAGGGTGACCCGGTCGCGATCAATGGCAAGAAGATGAAGCCGCACGAGATCCTCGCTAGGCTCAATGAGCTGGGCGGTAAGCACGGCATCGGTCGCCTCGACCTCGTCGAAAACCGTTACGTTGGCATGAAATCGCGTGGTTGCTATGAAACCCCGGGCGGTACCATTCTGCTCAAGGCGCACCGCGCCATCGAATCGATCACGCTGGATCGCGAAGTGGCTCACCTCAAAGACGATCTGATGCCGCGTTACGCCAGCCTGATTTATAACGGCTACTGGTGGAGCCCCGAGCGCCGTGCCTTGCAGACGCTGATCGACCATACCCAGGCGCACGTGAATGGCTCGGTCCGTCTGAAGCTCTACAAGGGCAATGTCATCGTCGTCGGTCGTGACTCGAAGCAGGACTCACTGTTCGATCCGACGATCGCCACCTTCGAAGACGATGCCGGTGCCTACGACCAGAAGGATGCCGCCGGCTTTATCAAGCTGAATGCGCTACGCATGCGGATTGGCGCCAACCGCGACGCCCGTCAGGCTGCCAAGGCTGCCAAATCGCCGGCCAAGAAGGCCGTGGCTAAGAAAGCGAAAGCCGCCCCTAAAACCGCAACGCGCAAAAAGGCCTAAATCGTGGAAGGTACCGTGTTCGGCTTTACTGAGGAGCAGATCGCCGACTTCATGTCGACTTACGGCGTGGGGGCGTTCATTCTCTTTATGCTGTTCATCATTGCCGAGATCGCCATCAAATCAAAGGCGGGCAAGATGGGTACCGCTATCCTGTTTTTTGTTCTCGCGTTTGGCATGGTCGGTTACATCGCCAAAGGCATCATCCAGAAACTGTGGGGAATCTAAATGGCGCAATACGATCATGTTTCCGTGGTGAAGGTTGCCAACGTCTATTTCGACGGCAAGTGTGTCAGCCACACCATTCAATTTGCCGATGGCACTAAAAAAACCGTCGGCGTGATTCTGCCGTCATCGCTCACCTTCAATACCGGCGCGCCGGAAGTCATGGAAGGGGTGGGCGGCACCTGTCGTGTTCGTCTCAAGGGTGAGGCAGACTGGAAGACCTATGGCGCTGGCCAGTCGTTTGACGTCCCGGGCAACTCGTCGTTCGAGATCGCCTGCGACGAGCCTTATCATTATGTTTGCCACTTCGGATAATCGCCATGCCCAGCTTTGACATTACCTCCGAAGTCGACATGGTGTCGCTCAAGAACGCCGTTGATGTGGCCAATCGCAAGATCGCCAATCGTTACGATTTCAAAGGGTCGGACGCCAAGGCCGAGCTCAATGAGAAGGACAAGACCATTGTCCTGCACGCCGACAACGATTTCCAGCTGGATCAGATGCAAGGTATTCTGTTGCCGGAAATGACCGGCAAGGGGATCGACGTGCGCTGCCTGGAGCATGGCTCGATCCAGAAGGTGAGCGGCAACAAGGTCAAACAGGATCTGAAGGTGCGTGTCGGCATCGAGCAGACGCATTCCAAGAAAATTGTGGCCATGCTCAAGGACTCCAAGCTCAAGGTTCAGGCCTCGATCCAGGGTGAAGCGGTCCGCGTGAGCGGTGCCAAACGCGATATCCTGCAGGACGCGATTGCGCTTGTGAAGGAGGGCATCAAAGACCTGCCGCTGCAGTTTGGTAATTTCCGTGAATAAGCAGCATCAAGGCGCCCGTGGGCGCCTTTTTAACTGATGCCATGAGTATGACGCCGGAACAGCTTCGCCGAGCGTTTGCCGTATCGCCGCCGGGCGGCGCATCGACCCTGGATCAGGTCACCGAGGTGGTGGATGAACCCGTGCCGCCCGAGATTCGCGAGCGGTTGCAAAGCGGTCGGCGTCCTGCGGCAGTGCTGCAGCCGATCCTTGGCACCGAATCGGGGCAGCTGCGGCTGTTGCTGTCCCAGCGCACCGATCATTTGCGCGATCATGCGGGTCAGATCAGTTTTCCGGGTGGTGGCCTGAAGCCAGGCGAAAACCCGCTGGAGGCAGCACTGCGCGAAGCCGAAGAGGAGATCGGGCTGAACAGGGCCGCGGTCGAAGTCTTTGGGGAGATGCCTTGCTATCGCACCGGGACGGGTTTTAATGTCTCGCCGATGATTGCATTTGTCTCAGAAGGCGCGTTGTTCAAACCAGATCCGGGTGAGGTGGCCGAAATATTCGACGCCCCTCTCGATTATTTGATCGACCCCAGAAATTTCCGGCAAGAAACCCGGTTTTACCGAGGGGCCTGGCGCAGCTTCCTGGCCATTCCCTGGTCCGGACGCTATATCTGGGGGGCAACGGCTGGCATGCTGGCGCAGTTGTCACGCATGATTCATGGCCAGAAGATTGCATAAACGGGCGTTGAAATTATGATATCGTGACCGCACAACCCTACTGGTGGTGGTGTCGCGCCAGTGTTGCCCCTTGACTGACAGGCTTCTTGATTTATGAAACTCGTTGTACTGATTCTTGCACTGCTGATCGAACAGGTCAGGCCGCTGCCTTATGCGCGCTTTGTGGGCGCACCGCTGACCCGTCTTGCCAACTGGGTTGAGAGTGTCTTTGATTCCGGAAACCGTCAGCATGGCTTTCTGGCGTGGCTGCTCATTGTGGGTGGCGGTGTCGTATTGGCGACGATTCTGGATCTCCTACTCTCCGGCATCAGTCTCTTTTTGGGGCTCGCTTTTGGCGTGCTGGTGCTATATCTGACCCTGGGATTCCGCCAGTTCAGTCATTCCTTCACCGAGGTGAACGAGGCGTTGCAGGCCGATGACGTCCCGGCAGCCCGCAAGGCCATGAAGGCCTGGAACAGCGAGTGCCCGGATAACGCCAGTTCGGATGAAATCGCTCGTCTGGCCATCGAAACCGGCGTACTGGCCTCGCACCGCCATGTCTTTGGTGTGCTGGCCTGGTTTGTCGTTTTTGGTCCGGTGGGTGCGGTGTTTTACCGTCTGAGCGCCTTCCTGGCGACGCATTGGAATGGTAGCGACCGTAAAGACGAAGAAGTCGTGGGTGAGCATGCGGCTGAAGAAGTGCAGGTCAAGCGACGTCAGTTTGGCGCCTTTGCCCGTCAGGCGTTTGCCCTGGTCGATTGGCTGCCGGCGCGTATGACGGCCGTGGCCTTTGCCATCGTGGGTAATTTTGAAGACGCCATCAATTGTTGGCGCGAACAGGCCGGCACCTGGCGTGACCATACGGCGGGCGTGATTGTTGCCGCTGGCGCCGGTGCGCTGGGCGTCAAGCTGGGGGGCGCGCTCAGCGAGTCTCCGGTGATCGAGGATGAGGTGGTTTCAGATCGTCCGGAAATCGGGGTTGGCGAAGAGGCCACACCGGCTGTTTTGCCGTCAGCCATTGGTTTGGTCTGGCGCGCTTTGATTTTGTGGGTGATACTACTCGCAGTTGTTGGGCTCGCCGCCTGGGTGGGCGTTTGATTCATAAATAAAAACGTAGTAGGGAGACAAAAGAATGAGCAAAGACGTTGTTGTACTGAGTGCAGTTCGTTCGGCGATTGGCACCTTTGGTGGTTCGTTGTCGGACATGGAGCCGTCAGAACTGGCTGGCGCCGTCATGAAAGAAGCGGTCGGCCGCTCAGGTGTCGACCCCAAAGAAATTAACTATGTCACGGTCGGTACCGTTATGCCGACCGATTCGCGTTTTGCGTACGTATCGCGTGTCGCTTCGATCCAGGCCGGTCTGCCGATGGATTCGGTGGCCATGCAGGTCAGCCGTCTCTGCGCCTCGGGCCTGCAGGGTATCGTGACCTCCGCGCAGAATATTCTGCTGGGTGATTCGGATTACGCCATTGGTGGTGGTGTTGAAGTGATGTCGAAGGCCACGTATATGCTGCCGGCGATGCGCTGGGGCGCCCGTATGGGTGACACGAAGGCCATCGATAGCATGGTTGCCGTGCTCACCGACCCGTTTGGTGTGGGGCATATGGGTGTCACGGCTGAGAATCTGGCTGCCAAGCACGGTATTACCCGTGAAGCCCAGGATGCGTTTGCCGTCGAGTCGCAGC